>SKPS01000144.1 GCA_007119395.1 Lentimicrobiaceae bacterium | reverse complement strand
TGGTCATCTGCTTCAATTTCCGCACCGACAGGCTGCGGGAGATCACCACAGCGCTCACCCAAACAGATATGCCTGAACATGGAATGCACACACTGCCATTGAACTACCTTACCATGACGGTATATGACGACTCTTACCGCAATGTGAAGGCAGTGTTCGACAAAGAGATCATTGTCAACACACTGGGTGAAGTGATGGCAACACACCAAATCCCTCAGATACGTATTGCTGAAACAGAGAAGTACCCGCATGTAACTTTTTTCTTCTCGGGAGGCAGAGAGGAGCCTTTCCCTCTTGAGAAACGGATGCTGGTACCATCTCCCAGAGAGGTAGCCACTTATGACCTGAAGCCGGAAATGAGTGCCCCGGAGATTACAGAAGCCATTGTGCCTGAATTGCAGGAAGGGAAACATGCCTTTATCTGCCTTAACTATGCCAACGGCGATATGGTGGGTCACACCGGTGTGTACGAAGCCATCACAAAAGCAGTGAAAACCGTTGACCGTTGCACCGAAAGGGTGGTGCAGGAAGCCGTTAAGGCGGGCTATATGGTCCTGATCACGTCGGATCACGGCAATGCAGATTTCGCGATGAACCCCGATGGTTCACCCAATACTGCCCACTCACTCAACGATGTACCTCTGTACCTGATCAACTCATCGGTAAAAGAGCTCCAGCAAGGGAGACTGGCCGATATCGCACCCACCATACTGAAACTGATGGACCTCAATGTGCCGGAAGAGATGACCGGCCGATGCCTGATCGGCAAGTAGCCTCCCGATCACATTTTCATGACAAAAAAGCAACCAACCCACAGTCAATGTGGCGTGCGGTTCGATAGAAAACGCTGGCTGTCAGTCTTCAAAGAAACAGTTCATTTTTTTTTAACAAGATTGTTGTATTCACCCCTGAAAGTTTGGGATTCTTTCCTATTTTTGTAGATAGCGAGTGGAGCCGGTTTCTGCCGGCTTTCATTGGCTCTGCAATCAACTGATATCCTCTGCTTTAATGATGAATGAAATGACAAATTATACGATTACCTCCAGGGCGCAATGCGGTTTTTCTGCCATGGGATATCTGTTGACAACACTTCCCGGTGATTATAAAAAAACATACATATGGACAAAAAATGGGTATTTAAGCCGCAGGGCGACAAAGAGGAGACGGAACGTCTGTCCACCCTCCTGAACATCGATGAAAACCTGTCAAATCTGCTGGTACAACGCAACATTCTTACTTACGACGACGCCAAGGCCTTTTTTCGTCCTGACCTGAAGGCGCTTCACGATCCTTTTCTGATGAAGGACATGGACAAAGCTGTAGAGCGCATTGAGCGTGCTGTGCAGGATGAAGAAGGAATCATGGTGTATGGTGATTACGACGTGGATGGCACCACTGCCGTGGCCCTGGTATACTCCTTCTTAAAAACCTTTCACCCTCGCATCGGGTTTTATGTGCCGGATCGGTACAAGGAGGGTTATGGGATTTCAACGCAGGGTATTGACCATGCCGAGGAGCAGGGGTATTCACTGATCATTGCATTAGACTGCGGCATCAAAGCGATTGAAAAGGTGGCGTATGCTGCAGAGAAGAAGATCGATTTTATCATTTGTGACCATCATCTGCCGGGAGATACCATTCCGGATGCGGTGGCGGTGCTTGACACCAAGCGTCACGATTGCCCCTACCCATTCAAAGGGCTCTCGGGGTGTGGTGTGGGTTTTAAACTGATTCAGGCCATCGCTGAACATCGCAACATCCCTTTTGAACAGATCGAACAGTACCTCGACCTGGTTGTGATCAGCATCGCCGCCGATATCGTACCCATCACCGGAGAAAACAGAATACTGGCATACCACGGCCTCAAGCTCATCAACACGAAACCCCGAAAAGGGATCCAGGCAATCCTCTCGTATACAACCGTTAAACAGTCGGAGAACTTGTTAAACCCGGTCTATTTTACCCGTGAACTGAACATCAACGACCTGGTTTTTCTGATCGGCCCGCGCATTAATGCCGCCGGACGCATCGGTGATGCGCGCAATTCAGTTGAATTGCTGATTTGTGATGACAAGGATTACGCGGTAAAACTGGGGAAGCAGATCGACAGCTACAACAAAGAGCGGCGTGAAAAAGACATGCAGGCTTTTGACGATGCGCTGGAGATGATCGCCAACAGTGAGTCGATGAAACGTGAACCGGCTACTGTTGTGTACCATCCCGATTGGTCGCAGGGGGTATTGGGCATCGTGGCTTCACGCCTGACGGAGGTGCACTATAAGCCCACGGTGGTGCTCACACTGAACAACGGAATGTACACCGGCTCTGCCCGGTCGGTGAAAGGATTCGATATCCACGAAGCGATCGACCATTGCAGCGACCTTTTGGAACACTTCGGTGGCCATACCTATGCCGCAGGCCTGTCGCTCAAACCGGAAAACTTCGATGCCTTCAGAGAAAAATTTATCACCTATGTGCAAAACAACATCACCGAAGACTCGCAAGTGCCGGAAATAGAGATTGATGCAGAACTTGACCTGCGACATATCACCCCCAGGTTCTTCAAAATCCTCAGACAGTTCGCCCCTTTTGGCCCGGACAATATGACGCCTGTTTTTATGACCCAGGAGGTGATCGACAAAGGCTTTGTGCGGATTGTGGGAAACAACCACCTCAAGCTCGACATTATCGACCCTGACCGCCTGGGACCTGTGATCCCGGCCATCGCCTTTCAACAGGGCAGCAAAAAGGATGATATCCAGAAAGAGATCCCATTTGCCATCTGCTATCAGATTGAAGAGAATGAATGGAACAACACCGTCACCCTGCAGCTCAATATTAAAGACATACACCTGAATCACAAACTGTTAAGTAACTATAACAACGTACTTTAGCAGATACTGCCATGATGATCAGTCCTGAAACGGTTGCAAATATCCGCGATGCCATGCGCGTGGAGGAGGTGGTTGGTGAGTTTGTCTCCTTGAAGAAGAGGGGTGTTAACCTGATCGGGTTATGCCCTTTTCACAACGAGAAAACCCCATCGTTTAACGTGCATCCTGTCAAGGGGATCTTCAAATGTTTCGGATGCGGTGAGGGGGGCAATGCCATTGACTTTCTGATCAAGCACGAGCAGTTAAACTATGTTGAAGCTTTAAAGTGGCTGGCACGCAAGTACAATATCGAGATCGAGGAGAAGGAGATGACACCGGAGGAGAGTGCCACCCATGATCTTCGAGAGCGGTTGTTTAACCTGAATGCTTTTGCTGAGAGCTATTTTCACGAACAGCTCTTTGCTCCGGAGGGGAAAGCCATTGCCTTTTCATACTGTCGTGAAAGGGGCATTACCGACGAGAGCATTGAGAAGTTCCGGGTGGGTTATGCGCCTGATGGCTTCAACACCTTTGCCTCACACGCCATGTCAAAGGGTTACTCCAAGGAGTTGTTGGTAACAGGGGGCTTGTGTATTGAGCGTGACAATGGCTCTCTGTTAGACCGTTTTCGCGGCAGGTTGATTTTTCCCATACACAACCTCAGCGGCAGGGTGGTGGGTTTTGGAGGGCGTATTTTGAAAAACGATGCCAAGGCTGCCAAGTACATCAATTCACCTGAAACAGAGATCTACCGTAAAAGCAAGGTTATCTATGGCATTTACCAGGCGCGGTCGGCCATTGCCAACCAGGAGGTGAGCTATCTGGCAGAGGGTTATACCGATGTGATTGCCATGCACCAGGCAGGAGTGCAAAATGTGGTGGCTTCCTCAGGAACAGCATTAACAGAGGATCAGATCAGGGCCATCAAACGGTACAGCCCCAACATCAC
>SKPS01000059.1 GCA_007119395.1 Lentimicrobiaceae bacterium | reverse complement strand
GGCCTGATTCTGTCGAAGACGAAATCGGGCTGTGTCATATTAAACTGTTCAACCAACGCAGGAGTGTACTCCTGTTCGCCGGGGGCTTGGGAATCATTCAGGTTGAAAAGTGTGCCCTGCCCCATACAGAATGTCACTGTGAAAAGGAAGATGATCAATAGAAATCTTTTTGTCTTCATAGCTCTCCTTCCGACAATTCGTTTATGCAGTTTTTTTTTTGATGAAACCCTGGAAGACACCACTCAATGGATAACGTCAGGGTGTCAACCGATACACACCCCGGGCACAATATGCAAATATAAACCAAAGAGGGCAGTATATGGTGATAATAAATTGTTAAATCAACACATGTCATAGGAGTAGAGGTTCACTGTGCAATGGATAGAATTCTCCTGCAGGGATCAACGCGGCGGCAACCGGTTTTCTGAGGGGAAGGGTCGGTCTCTTCGTAACATTTTCCTTATCAGTTAAACAATGCTTAATTTTGCAGAGTGAAGAGACTCTCAGATAGCATTGTTGTTGCCATTCCTGCGATGGATGAGGCTGCGTGGTTACCCGGCACCTTGAATTCCCTGGCGGCACAGACCATTCAGGGGTTTCAGGTGGTGGTGTGCGTTAACCAGCCTGACCCATGGTGGGATGACCCGGTGAGGGTGGCCACCTGCCACAACAACCGCAGTACGATGGAGTGGCTCTCCTCTCACCGGAAGCAGTTTCCTTTCAAGGTGCATATCCTTAACCGCACATCCCGGGGGATGGGCTGGCCTCATGAAAAGGGGGGCGCCGGACTAGCACGCAGGGTGGTGATGGACGAGGCCGCAAGACATATCCCTCCTGAGGGTGTGATCGTATCAGCGGATGCTGATGCAATGTACGAATCAGGATACCTTGAGGCCATTGCACACAGAATGGCAGCTTACCCCGGGAGCGTAGCGCTGGCAGCACCCTACTATCACCCTCTCACTAACAACACTGAGCACAACAGGGCCATGCTGATGTATGAGCTGTATATGCGTTTTCACCTGCTTAATATGATGCGTATTGGTTCACCTTACGCTTTTACAGCCATTGGATCAGCCATGGCGGTCACACGTGCAGCGTACCAAAAGGTGGGTGGTGTACCTCTGAAACCTTTTGGAGAGGACTTTTACCTGCTGCAGAAACTGGCCAAAACGGGCAAGGTGCTCACACACCTCCATGCCAAAGCATTGCCCGCTGCACGGGTCAGCAACAGGGTGGCGTTTGGAACCGGCCCCGCCATCACCGAATCCCTCGCTGGCAACAAACCTCGATACCAGATTCTGCACCCCAACCTCTATGAACCGATTGGCCAACTCTACCAAATGCTGCCCGCACTGTTCAGCAAAAACCAAAGCACCCCACTCGATGATAAAATCGCCGCCACATTCAAACAACCATCTATCTGGGAACCCCTGAGAAACAATGCCAAAACCACGGAAACGTTTCTCAAAGCGTGCCACCAGAAATTGGATGCCCTGAGGACTTGGCAATGGTTGAGGCAGGGTGCTACACACTATGACCCTGATGAAGCACTGCTGGCCAATCTACAGCTCTTTTTACCCGACATACACAAACAGCTCAGTGGCTCCATGCCCGACTACTCTCAGCTTGTAGAGATCAGAGACCGTTTGTGTCAGGTGGAATGCATCAAACGAAAAGCCTATGACGAAGAAAACTGACCTGATCACCATCCTTGGGCCTACCGCTTCAGGGAAGACTGCCGTTGCCGTAACACTGGCACGGCAGCTGGGCGCCGAAATATTGTCGGCCGATTCACGGCAGGTGTACCGGGGGATGGATCTTGGAACCGGTAAAGACCTTGAAGAGTATCGGGCCGGTGGGGTGGAAGTGCCGGTTCATCTGGTTGATCTGGTCGATGCCGGAGAAGCCTATGACCTGTTTCGCTTTGTAACCGACTTCTCAACAGCATATCGTGACATCACCTCGCGTGGAAGGCAACCGCTGATGTGTGGTGGCAGTGGTATGTACCTCGAAGCCATCATCAGGGGCTATGACCTGAAACCCGCCTCCGCTGATGTACAACTGCAACGAAAAATTGAACAGATGAGCAATGATGATCTCATCAACATCCTGAAAGAGAAAAACAGGCTGCACAACACCACCGATACCATGCACCGTGCCCGCCTCGAAAAAGCCGTCGCCATTGCACTGACTGATGAACAGAACGACCTGAAAGCGGCAGTCGTCGATTTCGCAAAGCTTAACCACACGGTTTTTGGTGTATCAATCCCACGACAAAGACTCAGAGAGCGTATCACAGAAAGGCTGATGGCACGACTCAAAGCCGGCATGGTCGAAGAGGTGGAACAGCTGATCAACAGCGGAGTGCCGCCGGAAAAGTTACGGTATTACGGGCTGGAGTACAGGTTCCTGACCGACTACATCACAGGTGTTATCTCCTTTCAGAAGATGGTGGAAGGGCTCAATACCGCCATACATCAGTTCGCGAAACGACAGATGACCTGGTTCCGAAGAATGGAGAAAAACAACATCCCGATCCACTGGATTGCAGGTGACCGGGATGCTGGTTTGATGGCCGACGAAATCAAACGGTTGCTGGTATCATAAACAGCTACCCAAACCGTTTCCCAATCTGAGTAGATTAGTTAGAAGTGAAACAATAACTTAATAACCCCGTTTGCGTTGTCGGTGTCGATATTGATCACATTGCCCCTTCCAACTGGACGTTCCTCTATCACCACCTCTTCTTTTACTGCATCCCAGCTCTCCAACTCAGCATAGGATTTCCCGAGGAAGCCTACCGCCGGCCCCCAGCCAAATTCACCACCGACCGACAGCTTGGGGAGAATGAAATACTCAAAACCCACAAAACCGCGTACGCCAACCATGAAACCAAACCCTTGATGTAACTTGGTCGCGCGAGAACCCGCCCAGATGTTGTTGCCAAAATTGGTGGTTGAAGGATTTGTGTTGTCTGAAGAGATTTCGTTTCCGTACTTAAACGCTTCGTGGTCACGCATCACTGCCAACCCTAAATCCACTCCGTAAAACCCCTGAATACGGTGAACCCCTTTGCGCCACTCCATGCCCAGCCCGAGCATAATATTGGTCTGAGATGTAATATGACGATCCAATACATACTCCGGATCATCACCCTTAGACCCTGCACCTCCGGGTTGATCTTCAAGTAAATAAATGGCATTCACAAGCCGCTGCTGCCCCAGTCGAACCCCTACACGAACTGCCTTGAGATCTTCCAGAAAATACTTCCCGAAAATAAAACGGGTGTCAGGATCCAGAAAATCAAAACGGCTGGTGTTGTTGACCGTGTTGTTAAACATATTGCCAACAAAATCCAGCATCACCCCTCCATTCACCCCAATGGCAAAATCACCGGCCTCAGGTAAAATCGGAATGCCACTCTTTGAACGAAGTATTGGTTGTTCCTCCGCCAAAATGCCACCGGCAAATACAAAAACCATCAACAATAACGTAATTGCTCTTTTCATGATCATTTGGTTTTAGTGAATATTTGAAATACTTAACTTATGGGTCTGTGGAATGTGGTTTTGTATAGGTTTGCTGCCGACAAATATACACTCTTTTTAAGCCAAATCCAAATCGCCAAACCAATTTACGACGATACGACTTTACGACGATACGACTTTACGACGATACGACGATACGACGATGCGACTTTACGACGATGCGACTTTACGACGATACGACGATACGACGATGCGACTTTACGACGATACGACGATACGACGATGCGACTTTACGACGATACGACGATACGACGATGCGACTTTACGACGATACGACG
>SKPS01000073.1 GCA_007119395.1 Lentimicrobiaceae bacterium | reverse complement strand
TTACATTCAGTTGACGCTCAAACTCCTTGATAGACCTGGCCACTGCCACCTCACGACCATCCCTGGTCTTAAATACAAAGTTGCCAAACCCCAGATAGTGACTGATAAAGCTCTTGATCTCCTGCAACAGACTGTCGGAGTTTTTGTCGATGAAAGTGGTTTGAAACAGGTAGGCCTTGTCGGCATTGCTTTCATCGGATGATTGCACGATCACCGGGAGGTCTTTGATTTCGCTGCGGATCTGTTCCACCAGTAAGAAGCCCGCTTCATCGTCGAGTTTACCCTCCCTTTCAAACTTCACATCGGTGATCAGGCAGAGCATAAACTCTTTATATTTATGGTATATCGCCATCGCTTCCTCATAGGTGGCAGCCAGCAGAATTTTCGGGCGTGCCCTCAGGCGAAGCACTTTGTAGAGCTCGTCGGTGGTTACATCATCAATGTTGCGTCGGGTCTGCTCCATCACTGAAGTGTACAGCATCGGAAGGTATCTGGAGTAGTACTTGGCTGAATCCTCCACCACCAAAATCACCCTGACCAGTCCAATGCCTGTGTCATTCTCTGCATTCACCTTGTCTTCAAGATGCTTTACCATGGCAAAGAAGATCTTCGAATCACCATTCCAGACAAAGAGCTTGTCGACCGCTTTGAGCAGGTCAGGTGTCTCATTGAAGATGGCCATATCGGAGTTGTTGTTCAGCAGCAAGAAGATAGGGATATAGGGGAACTCTTTCTTCAGCACCTGGCTTTGCATAACCGGCATGCTCTTGTCGACCCCCATCATGATAATCACCATATCAAAATGGCGTGATTTGAGCTGATCCAACGCCTCTTCCATGGTGGTTACACCGGTCACCCTGGGCATCGAACTGAGGTTCAGCTGGTAATACTCTCCGAGGATGTGTTCAGAAAACCGCCCCTCCTCTTCAATATTGTAGGCATCATAGAGGTTGGCCACCAGCAGAATCTCACGCACTTTAAAAGGCATCAGGTCGTGAAACACATCACGGTCGATGTTTTGCTTGGTAAGGAAGCGCTGCAACAGTTGCCGACTCAGAGAGGTGACCTCCTTTTCAGGCAAGGGTTGCCTGACCGCCTCGTCATCATCGCTTCGCAACAAAGCTTTGGCCTTCTCTGAGTTGATGAATCCGGTTATCAGATTAGAAAGGTTGATCAGCAGATGGCGCTCCTCTTCCAGAAACGGACCTTCACTCTCTGTAGGGAACTTTTTGGTGTAGAACACTTCAATGCGCCCTTTGTGCCGGTCGATGCTTTGAAAGTTCTGCACCTGAACCCACTCTGTTTCCCGGAAGTTACCGGTGATATAAACACGCCCGTCGTATGTAATACGCGCAACAGTAAACTCCGGATATTGCCAGGCACGGGGAAGGATCAGACAAATTTGCTGTAAAGTCTCCTCAATCGTTTTGCCCTCTTTTAATATCTGGGTTGTCTGATTGATACAGGCAAGCTCCTTTAATCGCTCCTTGGTCTCTGCCAACAGTTTTTCAACATTGGGAGCATTCAGCTCTTTACCATCCTTCTCTTCCGGATCTAATGCCGGATCTTGATCTTCCTTCATGGGATCTCTTTTTTACAACGTATAGTGTGCTAAATTCAAGGTGGTAAAGATAGGGAAAAATGGCTGTTTGCTGCTAGCTTTTTGCGAATGAAATGAGCAACACACTTTTCAAATCAATAATCTGCGTAAATCTGCGTAATCTGCGGTGAAATGGCTGTTGGCTGTTTGGCTTTTTTGACACCAACAAGGCTCTCATCTTGGCATATATTCAGGGGCTCATAATACGTAAAGATTTTGATGGCTATTCATTTAGACAACCCGTGCCTCAAAAAAGATACTGAACAACAAAAAGTTTTCGCCGAAATTAACAAGACTTGTTGTAGTTTTGGGAATTAATATGAAGTCCTTTAAAATTTGAGACTCCCATGAGAAAACATCTATTATTGGCCACCGCATTGGTTATATTATTGATTGCAGCACCTTACCCGGGAACTTCAATGTATTGTCATCACTCTACTTACCAAACCCAAATGTCAACAGCAGGGATGAATGGTTTTCCTGTCACACCCAATTCACAGTACAACATTGGTTTTGAAGAGATTGCAGTACTGACTCCCATGAGTGGCACATATTATATTGGTGGGATGAATCCTGATTTCACGACCATAAATTCGGCGATCACAGCATTGTTTATTTCTGGTGTAACAGGACCTGTAAACTTCTACATCGCCCCAGGAACTTATACTGAACAACTCAGCTTTGTTGGCATTCCAACGGGAGTTTCCAGTATTAACAATGTAACATTCAGCTCACTGGGCAATGATAGCACATCAGTGGTAATTCAGTATAGCGCCTCAATATCTACAAGCAATTGGGTTATTTTATTTGACAACGCAAGCTATTTTACCTTTAAGCATCTTTCTATTAAAGCCTTAGGAAGCTCTTATGGAAGAGTCATTGATATCAGAAATGGATCCAACAACATCTCAATACTGAATTGTATAGTTACCGCAGATGTAACGGGTACTAACACCAATTTCTCGATCATATATTGTGAAACCACCTCTCAGGGATGTGACTACATCGAGATCAGCAACAATCATATTTCAAAAGGATATGACGGGATTTTTTGGAATGGCTCTTCTTCATCCCGTATGACGCATTTTGTTGTAGAAAACAACATCATTGATGATTTCTATTACTTCGGAATCCGTTGCTCTTATGTTGATTCGGCGTTCATTCGTAACAATAGCATTGTTTCAAGCAGTTCCACCTCATTCAACACGGGCATTCGTTTTAACTACGGTTCAGGTCATTCAGAAATCGTTGGCAACAAAATACTTATGTTAGGGAGCAGTACTCAGACCGGGCTATATATAGGATATCATTCTACCTCTGACACCTTACATAAGCTACTGATAGCCAACAATTTTATTATGCAGACAGGTTCTAACTCCGGCGCCAGGGGAATACACCTTTTGTCAGCCAACCACGTGAATATTTATCACAACTCCATCAGCATCACCAGCACTTCCACGTTTGGAAGAGCTTTGTTTGCATCAGGTGGATCCAACCTAAGAATCATCAACAATAGTTTAGCGAATTTTGGCAATGGCCATGCCTATTATACATCCAGCACATCCAATATAATCAACAGCGATTACAACAATTTATACACCTTAGGAGCCAATCTGGCCTATTGGGGCAACAACCGTATCGATCTTGCCGCTTTACAGACTGCTAGCGGAAAGGAATTAAATTCAGTATCACTGGATCCTCAGTACACATCTGTTGTTGATCTTCATTCCAATGCGTTAGGGATGTTTCAGGCAGGGACTCCGTTGGCTGAGGTGCCTTTTGACATCGACGGTGAACCAAGAAACCCCATAGCTCCATGTATAGGTGCTGATGAATTTTTCTTAACAAGCATTGATGCAGCAATTACAGACTTTTCTCATGATGCTCCTTATTGTTCAGGACAAGCTGCCATCAAACTAGTCATTAAAAACTTCGGAACACAAGCCTTCACCGGCGCTGAAATTCATTGGTGGGTTAATGAGATGCCACAACCCACCTATATTTTTTCTGGCACCGTAAACCCTGGAATGGATCAGGAGGTACTAGTGGATACATTGGCCATGATACCTGACAGTACTTACCATTTTGTTTTTTGTATTGCAAATCCTGGTGGCAATCCTGATCCAAACCCCCTGAATGATACCTTGAAGGTTTTCGGTATACGAACGGGATTATCCGGAACCTATACTGTAGGTCCTGACTCAACCGAAAGTTTCCCTACCATCAAAGAAGCCAT
>SKPS01000336.1 GCA_007119395.1 Lentimicrobiaceae bacterium | reverse complement strand
TGTTCTCTGTTTACCCGGTTTGATGTGATTTACACAACATATACCAGGCGTCGTACGCTGTATGATTCATCTTTTAACTTTCCGGGTTGAAGAGTCAAAAGGGAAGCTTTGAACCAAAACATACATGACACCTTATTAAAAAATAACAGGCAATGATCTGTGGTGTGCATCTTAACCACCGATCAGTCTGTAAAATACTTCCAGGATACCTGACCACCAACTGATGCTCGGGTGTACACCAAAGACGAAATCCATAATGAAAATCATCGAGGCAAATACCAGCGCTGCAACGGAGACCACTACGGCACTACTTTGCAACTCTTCCCATGTGGGCCACGAAACCTTGTTTACCAGCTCGTCGTAGCTCTCCTTGACGTATTCAACAATTCTTGCCATATTGATTGCGATGTTATATTCTTTCTTGCACGGGTGGAAGGACTCGAACCCTCAACCAATGGTTTTGGAGACCACTACTCTACCAATTGAGCTACACCCGTGTGACAAACAGACGACTACCCATCCTATGGGGGGGGCAGTCACCTGTTTTAGATACCTGAAGTATTATTTCGAATCACCTAAGTGATTAATCGATCAATTCGGTTACCTGTCCTGCACCCACGGTACGTCCACCTTCACGAATCGCGAAGCGCAAACCTTTACTCATGGCGATTTCAGCGATCAGGTTGGCAGTGATGGTGAGGTTGTCACCGGGCATAACCATCTCAACGCCTTCCGGAAGGAAGATTTCACCGGTAACGTCAGTTGTACGGAAGTAGAACTGTGGGCGATACTTGTTGTGGAACGGAGTATGACGGCCACCCTCTTCTTTCTTGAGGATATACACCTCAGCTTTGAAGTCTTTGTGAGGTTTCACTGAGTTGGGCTGAGCAATTACCATACCTCTGCGGATTTCGTTCTTGTCGATACCACGCAGCAGCAGACCAGCGTTGTCACCAGCTTCACCACGGTCGAGGATCTTACGGAACATCTCCACACCTGTTACCACTGATTTCAGTTTCTCAGCACCCATACCGATGATATCCACAGGGTTTCCTGTTTCAATCACACCAGACTCAATTCTTCCGGTGGCAACGGTACCTCTACCTGTGATAGAGAACACATCTTCGATGGGCATCAGGAACGGTTTGTCAACATCACGCGGAGGCAGTGGGATGTAGCTGTCGCACGCTTCCATCAGCTCGTAGATTTTCTCCATCCACTTGGGCTCTTTGTTCAATCCACCCAGTGCTGACCCTTGAATAACAGGTACATCGTCACCGTCGAATTCATAGAAAGAGAGCAGTTCACGGATTTCCATTTCCACGAGTTCAAGCAGCTCTTCGTCGTCAACCATATCCACCTTGTTCATAAACACAACAAGTTTAGGAACACCTACCTGACGAGCGAGCAGGATGTGCTCACGCGTTTGGGGCATTGGACCATCGGTAGCGGCAACAACCAGGATCGCACCGTCCATCTGGGCGGCACCGGTAACCATGTTCTTCACATAGTCAGCGTGACCGGGACAGTCAACGTGAGCATAGTGCCTGTTTTCTGTAGTGTACTCAACGTGCGCTGTGTTGATGGTGATACCACGCTCTCTTTCCTCAGGAGCGTTGTCAATCGCATCAAAGCTTTTGATCTCAGAGAGACCTTTCTCAGCAAGACACAGTGTGATTGCTGCAGTAAGTGTAGTCTTACCGTGGTCAACGTGACCGATGGTACCTATGTTAACGTGTGGTTTCGACCGGTCAAATTTTTCTTTAGCCATACCGTTTACTTATTTTAATTGTTTATTGATTAAAAGAATCGTTGTCTGTTTGTCGTCAGGTGCAACTTCTTTGTTTCTGTTACCACTGTTGAGCCGTTGATGAGAATTGAACTCATGACCTCTTCCTTACCAAGGAAGTGCTCTACCTCTGAGCTACAACGGCATTATCCACCTTTGAAAATGCTGCAAGCAGACGCACATAAATCACGCTCTTCCTACAATCATCATCAGAGCGGGAGACGGGACTCGAACCCGCCACCTACAGCTTGGAAGGCTGTCGCTCTACCGGATGAGCTACTCCCGCGCAGTGGTCTGCTTCTATACTTTTGATTCGCTCAGTGACTCAAAAAAAATGTGGGGAGAGAAGGATTCGAACCTCCGAAGGCTTAGCCAACAGATTTACAGTCTGCCCCATTTGACCGCTCTGGAATCTCCCCTGATTGTTCATTTCTCTTGAGCCGATGGACGGATTCGAACCGCCGACCGGCTGATTACAAATCAGCTGCTCTGGCCAACTGAGCTACATCGGCATCATGTGTAAGAACGAAACAAAAAAGCAGCCCTTAAAAAGGACTGCAAAAATACAAAGATTATCATTACAACCAAATCTTTTCGAAAAAAAATCAGTTGGTTGGTGATTATTTGGCCCTGATCTTCCCTTTGTGCTTTTTTAGCTGGCGTCTCAGCGCCTCCACTGCAAGGTCTGTGGCCTCTTCAAAGGTTTTAGATTGCTTGCGCGCAAAAAGGTCCTGACCGGGAATTAACAGCTTGATCTCCGCGATCTTATTGTTGTTGTCCTCTACATTTTCGAGCCGGAGCACCACATTGCTACCCATCACACTCTCGTAAAGATTGGTTAACTTCTCCAACCGATGTGTCACAAAATCCTCCAGTTTCTGATCAGCCTTGAAGTGCAGGCTCTGAATGGTTACTCTCATGTTGTCTCCTCCGTTGTTTAAAGGTTATATATTATGGTAAAGCTTCTCAAATCTCTATTCCGCCCTGGGATGTGCATTATGGTAAACCTTCTTTAACTTCTCGATGGTGTTGTGTGTGTAGATCTGGGTTGATGCGAGGCTTGAATGCCCCAGCAACTCCTTCACTGCATTGATATCGGCTCCGTTGTTCAGCATGGCAGTAGCAAAAGTGTGTCTGATCACATGCGGACTTCTCCTTGTGCAGGTAGTGACCGTTGTGAGATGATGGTTCACCAATGTATAAACAAACCGGGGATAAATTGGTTTGTCACGGTTGGTGAAAAAGAGGGGTGCATCGGGTGCAGTACCGTATTGGTCATCGCGCACAGCAAGGTACTTGCGCAAGTGGCCCCTGATTTGTTTCCCCAGTGGGATGATGCGCTGCTTGTTTCGTTTTCCTGTCACTTTCAGTTGGTCTGCCTGGTCATCAACCTGACCTCGTTGCAAGGTGGTGAGCTCCGATACCCTGATGCCGGTCTGGTAGAGGATTTCCATAATCAGGCGATCGCGAAGCCCCCGCACATCATCTTCAACAGAGATCTTATCCAACAGTTCCGCCATGGCGTCTTCTTCAACAAACTCAGGCAACCGGCGCCCCCCTTTCAGGGAACCGAGCCCGGCAGCGGGAGAGGCCTCTATCAAACCTTCACGGATACACCACTTGAAAAAAGATCGGATCGCAACCATACGCCGGTTTACCGTGCGGGGATGATACCCTGACTCCACCATCTCCATCACCCAGGACCGAAGTTGATCCGGTGTACACAACACCATCTCATCACTATCATACACCTCACCAAGGTAGCCACGCAACCGCAACAGGTCGTTCCTGTAGGCAGCCACCGTATGGTCAGAAAAACGGCGCTCAAATCTAAGGTAATCCAGAAAACCCTCCATGCTCATACGTTGCTCCTCTTTCTTGCCATTACCACTCTGCTTCACTGTAAAATATTTACAAGGCTAAAGATAGTAAAAAATTGCGCAGAGCACAACCCTTTTAACAAAAGTTATCAAAAAAAAAACCGGCCGCACATTGCGACCGGTTCACATCTTCAGAGCTGCAACGGCTAGTTCTCTGCCTGTTGCTGCATCTTGTTCTTGTA
>SKPS01000363.1 GCA_007119395.1 Lentimicrobiaceae bacterium | reverse complement strand
TCGTGCCATCCCAGGCAAGAAAACCATCTTTACCGCCTATGGCTTGAAAATAACTCGCTCCCTGAGGAAGGCCGTTGAACTGTGCCTCGCCTTGAGCGTTAGTTCGCAGAGTATCTATACTCCCTGTAGCAGTATCTTTTAACACGACAAGAACACCATCTAAGACATTACGATCCATATCACGAACAGTATACTTCACACTAACAGTAGGCGGAGGAATAGCTTGCAGAGATGTGTAGATAAAGGGATTATTTGAACCTTGCTCCAGAGTTACACTGCTGGTGTCGGGAAAGAATCCTTCTTTGTTGATGATGATTTGGTAGTCCGCGCTAAATGGGGAGTGTATTTTTGCATAACTTTTCGTGTTCTGAGTGTTTGTTTGGAAGTCTTGACTTTGCGGGTTATGTCTTTGAAGGCTTGTGCTTAGTCCTCGTGCTTGTCCGTTTTCTACAAAAACTTTTCCTCGTAGGATTTCATCGTTGCTAAATTGTGCTTGTAAGAGGTATACTCCTGAGCTGAGGTCTTCTAAACTTACTCTGAAGTTGTTTTCGCTTGTGTTGATCTTTCGGTGTTTTTTTCCGTCAATGCTGTAGAGTTCGATGTTTCCTTGTCGCATGTCAGGGTGTTGGATGTGTAGTGATGATCCTTGGGTGTGAATGGTGGTTTTTGTTATTTCTCTGTGCGGAACGCTTACTGTAGTGTCTATTCCCACGAGTACTTGTGGGAAGTTGGCAAAGCCTTGAGTGTTGGTAAGTGCGCTGTACTGTCTGGGAACGAAGCTCATACCCATACTTTGGCTGTTAAGCTCAACACTCGCACCAACAAGAGGCGTTGTTGTGCTGTCTTCTTGAACATACACACGAACATTAGTAGCGTAGAGGGAGTCAGTTTGTTGTTGTGCGTTAAGAGAGGCAGAAAACACAACCAGGTGCAGTACCACAGCCAAAATCAAGGTCATAATGTGAGTCGCTTTCATATTGTTTCGTTTTTTCATTTGTATCTTTGATTATGTAAGTTCGGTCATGACCGAAGATCTATATATAGTACTGTATATCAATTTATTAACAATAGATATATACCAATTACTGAACAGCCATACTGATTGATCAAGTATTCAAACCCAATTTTCGCCTCATGGGAGGCAAATCACAGGTAAAAATAGTATATTTGCACGATACGTAATACAGTTTTCTTCAATTTTTCCGTACATATTTGTAACGCATTGAATAGCTTGATTTTATGATTAAACTTGTTGCCTTGAATGACCTAAGGGAGTCCCCTTACCAGAGCCGATTAAAGCGCGGACTTGACAGTAAGCATGAAGACATAGATGAGCAGGAGATTGCTGCATTGTCCATGAGCATTGACACCAACGGGCTGATGCAACCTATTGTTGTCAGAAGTGTAGGTAAGGTGTATGAGGTAATTGATGGCCACCGTCGTGTAATGGCATTACGCATATTGAATCGCACGCATGTTCATGCTGTGGTAAAAGATTGCGATGAAAAGGAGGCGATGGTGATGTCGGTTATTGGCAATCTTGAGCGGAAGAATCTTCGTTCGATTGAATTAGCAGTTCAGTATCAGAAGCTTTTGGATACCGGCATTTTCCCTGATAAGCGGGCACTTTCGCAAGCACTTGGGAAAGATGAGACCTATGTTGGGGATTTACTTAAAACCCTGAAGATGGATTCACGGATCATAGAGGATCTGAAAACCGAACAAGGGCTCCACGACATGCGCATTCTACGTTTGATCAGAAATTCCGCCAAGGTAAGTGATGCAGGTATCTCGAAAAAGCAGTACGCCCTTTACCAAATGGCCAAGAGCAAGCGATTATCCCGCCAGGAACTGGCTGCCCTCCTCAAGAAGCAAGAGCAGCGGTATGTACCTCGTTGGCAAATCAATCGTACATCACGCCGTTTGAACCTGACTGTTGATGTCAGTAAATTCTCTCCGGAAGAGGTTCTGGAAATGGAAACCCTGTTGAAAGAGTTTATCAGAAACTCTTTGTAGTAGCGGGATTTAAAACACTTTTGCGGGTGAGTGCTGTAAGCCAATACATTGCCACAGTTACCATAAGGGATGAAAACAGAATAAACAATGAATGATTGAATAGAAAACCAACGATTTCTTTCATAAAAGGCTATGTTTCGTTTATCCAGATAGAGTCAAGGTTAAAACCAGCACGGTTTTCAATCCATGGCAAACCAGACTGGCAAGGCAAAAATGGCAATTTTTTCTTTATACTGCACTTATTTACGGATCCCGCAACTCATCAAATCATCATCAATGAATCACATCAAAAACCTGCAATCTGTCAGCCCACCGGAGTAATCAGTGGTGAAAAAAATCCGCGTTAATCCGCATAACCTGTCCGACTACTGGCGGATCAGCGGTGAAAAAAATCTGCGTAAATCAGCGTAATCAGCGGTGAATAAAACCGCTGGCGACAGTTATACCTATTGCGAAGCATTCATTTTACCGTAGATTACTTAGATTTACGCAGATTAAAAACGGAGATTTCATTCGTTATATAAATAATTCAGGATAGAGATCATATTCCCGGCATTTCGCCCAAAGCAAATTACCCACTGAGTCAAGCTTCAGGAAGCCAAACCTCCCTGACCATGCTCCTGCAATCACAAAACCTCCGTCAGCATCCTCCACTGCATCATAAGCAATCGGGGCAACCTGGCCGTTAATTTTGCGGGACCATTGATAATCTCCATTGAAATCGGTTTTTACAACATACATGGCGTAAGACCCCGGGAATCCGGAGGAGAATGTACGTCCAACCATCAGATAGCCGGTTGAGGTTGGAATCATAGTGTTTGCAATATCCTGATCAGGGCCTCCATACGTTTTGATCCAGAGCGTGTTTCCAACGGAATCAATTTTTGTGAGCGCCATGTCGCCCTGGAGATGATCCTGGGCAATGACAAAACCACCATCGGGGGTTTTCCTTATGGAACGACCAACCCCACTATTGAAATAGGTACGGCTCCAGATAAATTGTCCTGATAACGAGATCCTGGCCACCCACATGGTGAAATACGGGGAGGATTGAAAAGCCCTCGAAGTTCCTGCCAACAGATAACCATCATCCAAAACTTCAACATCAAATATTTGTATTCCATTCATATAAGAAGGTCCACTCCCCGTTCCCTGATATGAATGGCTCCATTCTAAATCCCCGTTCGCATCAGTTTTTATAACCAGAGCAGGATAGACTCCAGAGACGTGATCTGCACCCTCCCCCACAAGAATATACCCATGATCAGCTGTTTGCTTAACAGCGTTGATAATCTCATACCCCGAACTGCCATAACTGCGGGTCCAGAGGGTGTCACCGTAAGCATCGACCTTCATCAGAAAACCATTCCCATCAAAACCGCCACTGATGCCTGCAATCACATAACAGGTGCCGTGCACAGAATCGTGCACCGCTATCATACTCATTGCTTCGCCTGCAGCATAGGTTTTTGTGAAGTAGGTGGGCGACTGAGCCACCAACAGGTGAATACTCATCATTTGGATCATCAAAACACAACAAATCTTCAAAGAGATTTTCATAACGGTTCCTTTCATTTTGGTGGGCATATGCTTGAATTCAAGGTTCCTCTGTTGCCGCGCCCTGTTTTGTGCCTGATCCTAAGGAACCTGTTTTCTTCCAACAAAGATATGGCATATTCACCCAAAAAAGACGAATGGCCTCCCTTTTATTTCGATGTTGCCACTTTTCTTCCGCACCGCCTTTCAACTTCCTGATGCACACAGGAATACCAAAGCTTGAAAACCGGAGCAGTACAGTGCTTTGTACACCTTTCTAATTCCCTGTGTAGCCCAAAACCCGTTTCACCGTTTCCCGTT
>SKPS01000126.1 GCA_007119395.1 Lentimicrobiaceae bacterium | reverse complement strand
GATCAGAAAAAACATCGAAACCAGGGTGACCAGAGATTGGTTCTCAACCTGTTGCATCTTAATAGCCACATCAGCCATGTTCAATGAACCGGTCAAACCATAAACAAAGCCGATCCCTATCAGGAAAAAAGCTGAAGAGATCAGGTTAATGGTAACATACTTAAATGTAGCCTCCAACTGCTCACGGGTACCATCCAGTGATAGCAAAATAAAGGAAGAGATCAGCATCACCTCAAACCAAACATACATGTTGAAAAGGTCACCGGTCATAAAAGCACCGCAGATCCCCATGTACATGATGTTGAGCAAAGGGTAGTAAGCAAACTGCCGCCTTTTTCTAACCATATCACACTGAACCCTCACTCCACTCTTCATTGATGATACCGAATAGAGTGACACCGCAAACGACATCACACAGGTAATCATCACCATAACGGCACTGAAAGTGTCAGCAACCAAAGTAATCCCAAAGGGTGCTATCCAACTCCCCGCCTGAACATGCAGGATGCCACCGGCAAGAACCTCCCTGACCAACAGAAAACCAATCACCATGTAAACGAAAGATCCGGCAAGATTGATCAACTCCTGCGTCTTGGAAAATCGCCACGTGAGCAACGTAACCATACCAAGGACAAACGGAAAAATGATGGGTAATATCAGTAATGTATTCATACAGCCCTGTTTCTGCTATAATGATTAATCAAATTTATCACATGAATCGAGTTGATCGGTGTCTTGTATGCCAATGGTTTGGTTCACCTGCTGAATCAACACAATGGTAAAAGCGGTTACACCAAATCCGATCACAATGGCAGTGAGTATCAATGCCTGTGGCAATGGATCGGCCACAACACCCGGCGCCTGCCCGGTAACCTCGTCGATCAAAGGAGCCTTCCCCCTTAAAGTGCTGCCAATCACAAATATGAGCAAATTGCAGGCATGCGCCAACAACGATAACCCGATAATCAGCTTGATGATATGACGCTTCAGAATCATATAGATCGCACAGGCAAACAAGCCCCCAATCAATATGGCTAGTAAACTCTCCATAACACTACTGTTTTAGTTTCAACGTAAAGATGATACCCGTGGTAACACCCAGTACAACCATGTACACACCGATGTCAAACAACAAAGGTGTGCTGAGCGGACCAACCAATGGAAACTCAAAGGTGCCCCACAAACTCGTGAACCCCGGCCTCCCCAGAAAAAGGGAGACCATACCGCTCCCCATGGCCAGTAACAACCCCCCCACAATAAATACATTGGGCTGCAATGGAAAGATTAACCGGGCATGGGTGATGCCGTTGGCAATGGTGTAAAGAGCAAAAGCCATGGCTGCAATCAATCCACCCACAAAACCCCCTCCCGGCTCCTGATGACCTCGCACCAAAACAAAAAATGAAAACAGCAAAAGTATCGGTAACAATGCCCTCGTTGCTGTTGACAGGATCCTGGATATCATACCTGTTTCTTTTTCAAAATGGTTAAATGGCGTAATTCCTGAAACATGCAATAAATAACAATATGTAAATATGCCGCTATCTATTGCGCCGATAAAAGTATAAAGGTAATGTGAACCGACAAAACTTTTTCTTCACTTTTTTTTATGATATCCGTCAAGAATTATACAGGCTCGGGCTGGATCTTTTTTAGTAGATTTGCGGCTTAACAATAAAAGATATAGATATGTTTGGCAATGTATTGTTTGTGTTGGTTTTTATTACAAGTTTTCTTTTATGGCCATTACAATCGAATGCATGCACCAGTGTGCTGGTTTCCAAGGGTGCAAGCAAGGATGGCAGTGTAATGATCAGTTGGACCTATGACGTGGCGGGTTTCATGATGCCGCTTCCGTATTATGCTGGCGGCACCTATTCTCCCGGTGACTCTTTGGATCTGTTCGGATTTCGTGATGGCAAGCCTTTGGGTCGGATTGCGCAGGCAGAGCAAACATGGCGTGTGGTGGGCAATATGAACGAGCACCAGGTAGCGATAGCGGAAACCACGTTTGGTGGCCGCCGGGAGCTGCATGGCGGCAAAGGCGTTTTTGATTATGGCAATCTGATATACATCACCTTACAGCGCGCACGTACAGCACGTGAGGCGATCAGGATCATGGATGAGCTGGCACGCCTGTATGGTTATCGTGATAGCGGCGAGTCCTTTTCGATTGGTGATAAAGACGAGGTGTGGGTAATGGATTTCATTGGCAAGGGGGAGCATGGTGAAGGTGCTGTATGGGTAGCTGCAAGAATCCCCGATGGGTACATTGCTGCACACGCCAACCAGTCACGCATACGTCAGGTTGACTGGCAAGATACTGAGGGTTGGATGTGGTCTGATGATGTGGTTGACTTTGCACGTGAGATGGGTTGGTTTGATGGCGAAGATGCTGACTTCAGCTTTGCTGATGCCTATGATCCGCCAACTCCGCGGTCATTGCTGTTGTGTGAAAGCCGCGTCTGGAGCATCTACAACCGCGCGGCTCCCTCAGCGAAGTTCTCTCCCGACTACTGGCGATGTGTCAAAGGCGCTGAGCCCTACCCTTTGTTTATCAAAGCCGACAGGAAGTTGGGTGTGGAAGATATGATCGCTTTTCACCGTGACCATTTCCACAACACACCCTATTACACAGGTGCCGGTGCCGTGGCAGGCCCTTACGGAAACCCTTACCGTTGGCGCCCGGTTTTCTTTCAGCTTGAAGGCGATACCGTTACACAATATGGGTGGGATCGACCCATCTCACAACCCCAAACTGCCTTCTCCTTCATCAGCCAGGCACGTGGATGGCTCCCCGACGAAGTGGGCCCCATTTGCTGGTACTCTGTGGATGATACGTACTGCAATGCATGGATGCCGGTGTATGTGAACATCAATCAGGTGCCCCCATCCATTGCCGGTGGCAGCCCCGCTGAATACGACTGGCAATCTGCATACTGGGTGTTCTCTACGGTAAGCAATTTCGCCTACAGCATCTTTAACCAGGTAATCCCTGACATCCAAAAACGGCAACAAGAGATCGAGTCACGATTTCTGGAACTGGTACCGGCCATCGACAAAGGCGCACTGGCACTGCTGAAACTAGACCCCGCCATGGCACAAGACTACCTGACCCTGTTCACAGTGCAGGCCGTTGAACAAACCACCCAACAGTGGCGGGAACTGTCAAACTACCTGATGGTAAAATACAACGACCGGTACGAACGCCCCTCCATGGAACACGACGCCTGGCCCCGCGGACTGGGATACCCCGATGATTACAACAGAAGAGCCGTCGAAGAACGCCCCGGGTATTACGAAGTTCGTTGGAGAGAGCCCGGCGAAAAGATTGACTAGCCCCCAACCAGGGAGTAGCCGGTCTGCCTTATTGAATCTACTGGAAACTGACAATATATTAACGATCGCGTATCACCCTGATGTTGCGGGTTATTCGGTCGCCTTTCAAAATTAGATTCAGGGTCACAGTATAAACTCCCAAACTGAGAGTTGAAGCATCAATTGATAATGTATATTTGCCCGCTGGTTGCATTTCATCGACAAGGGTGGCCACTTTACGACCGAGCAGGTCATACATTTTCAATTCTACTTCCCCCTCTTGAGGTATTTGATATGCGATTGTAGTGTGAGTAGAGAACGGATTGGGATGGTTGGTAAGACGGATCTTTTGATTGTTCTCATCTACAACCTGATCGATTTCCAGTGTGGGTTCTAAAGAATTAATGGTTAGTACTGCTAACGGAATGACCTGTCCGGTGGCATCAGCAAGCTCAATCAGTGGATCTTGAATAAGAGTGAAGTTGACCTTTTCCCCGCCGGGCAGGGCTGAGATTACGCGCACTTTCAGGTTGAATAAAGGATCTCCTTGCGTTAGCATAATGGGCAATATATTATGCCAGCCAATACGAAGGGTGCCGTTATTAGCATTATATTGCAGTGGTATGTTCTGATTGCCCAAGGTCACTCCCAGCACTTCTAATTTGGCCGCAGGGTATTGTAGGATCAGTGAAGCTGCCCCAACTTCCATAGAGTGACCGGCCAGGACGGGAAGGTTCACTGCCTTGCCAATTTCAGCTTTCAAAACCCCGCTGGTCTGCAATAATATATTTCCGTTCGTTTTGGCGCTGCCCGGGATAAAGCTACCATTGAAATCCCCGGTGGCCTGAGCATAGAAACTTTCTGTCTGGTTCCCGATTACCTGTATTTCCGGTATGGGGACACTGGTGTAGACCGGCAGGCTCGTACTCCCCGTTATCATGGCACCGGCGCTCCAGAAAGTCCAGGGGCGATTTGCCATAAACAACGGAGATGCACCATTAGTCACAAAATATTGAAGGATTGCCGAGGCATCCGCCCCATCAACGAAACCATCATAGTCGGTGTCTCCGGCAAGGAAGCGCACGCTTTCAATGGTATATGGGGCAACTCCATAACTGTTTACTTGCGCTGCATCAGTGGCATTGATACCGCCCGGCTGCTTGCTGGTGGTAAAGCTTACCTCATATACCCCGTGGCACACACCATTAATGGTGTAGAAACCAGCCGAATCGGTGTTAGCGCTGAATATGCCTGTACCATTGGTGAGGGTGACACCTACATTGTTCATCGGCGTATTGAGGATGTTGTGGTAGGTGACATAGCCACTTACCTGCAAGCCTTCCACTATAACGTCCATAATGCAGCTAGATGAGTTGCCTGATGCATCTTCAATGGTCCACACTACAGTGGTGGTGCCTATCGGGAAAGAGGCTCCCTGCAAAGAGGTTGTTGAAGGGGCTGCGTAATCATGCTGTAAGGTATAGCTGCAGTTATCCCATCCCGTGGCATCGAGCTCCGTGCCAGATACCACAAATTGGCACCCTTGGTTCACACTATTCGGTATGGTGGATATCTGACAGTCTATGATGGGATTGATGGTATCCAGGATTTCTATCATCGCAGTGCAGGTTCTGATATGGCTGTTTATGTCTGTAACTGTGAGAATGATGGCGTTATTCCCTACATCAGAACAAGTGAACAGATCCTGGCTCAGCGTCATGGAAAGGATGCCTCCATGCATCGGCGAGTTCATTACCATTTCAGGGGTAGTGGAAGCGCTTCCCGAAGAATCAAGGTATAGGGTCAGGTCATTGCAGAACAACGGATCTTCCGTAAACTGTGCTACGAGGTCTCGGTTGCCATTAACGACGAAAGTGAGAATTGAATCGGATGAGAGGATATTCCCCTGTTCTGTCCAATGGGCAAAGGTGTAGCCTGTGATCGGTGAAGCGTTTAGTATGGCTGTATCTCCGGCAGCATAACTTCCTGCCCCGGTTATGGTGCCTCCCAAGGGGGGATCAGGTGTGGCAATAACCTGATAGGTAGGGAGTGTTACTTCTGTTGAAAACGGGGTTTGACGAACATCCACCCACACATCGGTGCCATTTGACTCCATTGCAAGAACCAAGGCTTCAATCCAATATGAGTCAGCAGCACCGGTTGGGGCACTCAGCATATATGATGCAAGAGTTTCAGCATCTCGCTGCATAAACCACCGCTCCAAAGGCATATTGATCCCAAAGGTATTGGAAGGGATACCGATCCCTTCGTCCCCCGTCCAACGGTTAAAATAAGGTGCCTGCCTGAGCCACCAAAGGGGGAACCTGTCGAGATAGTGAAGGTGTCGTGTGGTGGTCTCTGTGTAGAGGTATTGTGACAGATATCGGGCTATTTCCGGACTGAGATTTAGGAAGATATAATTCAGATTCACCCAGTCAATATTTCGGTTGTCATAAGCAAAAGCGTAAGCTCCATTCCAACCCTGGGTGCCGTTGCGTGCTAAAGAGTCAATGGTGTTCATCTGTAGTCCGTTATTCAGCGCATTGGTCAAATTGTTTCTTGCCGCATTGACCTGTAGTGTATCACCAAACATCTCTGCCAGTCTGGCCATCCCGATATGGGATTGCATGGTTCCGTAGAGGGTCCCCCTGTCGTGGTTGCCCCATACTTTGTTGTTATAGAAGTTGCGGATGTCGTTGTAATAGGGTTGTACCGTCAGGGTATCACCTGAGCGGTACACATAGAGCCATAGACTATACACATTTTGGATCGTAGGTCTGAAAGTTCCAAATCCGGATCCCATACCCCAGACCCTGTCGGGGGTGTAAGACATTCGCTCCCTCCCCTGATCGAGCGGCAACGGACTGGGCGCCCACGGACGGTGCACCGGGTTAGCAAGCAGCTGAGCTACCATCACCCGCAATGAAGCCTGTACGGCACTGGAGAGATAGGGATACGCCTTGGCAACGGTGTGCAGAATCCTCCCCGGCTCCAGAAAAAGATAGTAGTGGTCATACAGCTGGTCGCTGAAATTGTTGGGCAGAGGCCTGTAAAAAAGATCCCCGCCAGCCACAATGGTGTCTATCTCCCGCAGCAACTCCTCAAGAAGAAACGGATCAATTACCAGGCTGTCCTGTAAAGGGTATTCCCATAAATAGGTCTCAATGTGATGATTACTTACCTGTGCCGTCAATGTATGTACAGACAAGATCAGAAATGCCGAAAAGGATACTATTCTGGTTTTCATAGCTCTTTCAATATTAGTAGTTTTCAATGGCTACGATGCCAAATTCTTCACTGATGAACACATACTCCCCGGCGATGGCCGGAGCAACCCTGGAGTGGGTTCTGGGCTGTGTTACCAGATAAGGCTGTGAAAGATATCCGTTCCATTGATTGGATTCCCTGTAGTAGATGTCGGCACCGGAAAAGTCTCCTCCATCATTGATTCTGGTGGTTACCTGTACCAAACGGAAACTGTTGAGCGACTGTGTTAGCCGGATGCAGGCAGTCCCCCTGAAATTCTGTCTGACCCAGAGGTAGTCCCCACCAACGCTTAGACCGTAGAGGTTATCGGTCTCGAGGAGCCAGAAGTTTGAGAGGCCGTTGCCCAGTGCAACCCTGTTGCCGTTGGTGGGGTTTATGGCAGCCAGATCAATTGAGTAATTGGTGCCAAACACGTTGCCAGAAGTGGTGAGCGTAGGGTAGCGTGTTTTCCACCATTTGATTACATTTCCCTGCATATCCACCACGGGAGCAGGTGGAGGGTAACCGCATCCGTCAACAGGGCCGGAAGGGACCAGGTAGAGATCGGCAAGCGTCTGGTGATCCAGTACAAAGAAGTGCTGCCAGTCAGTGGATGCATCGGGCCAGGCTCCACCATTGGTATTCCCCTGAAGCCACTGCCGGATGTTGTCTTCCTCATCCTGGATACTGGTTGATGACATCATCACCTCCTCCATCACATATTCACTGCCGGTCATGGGAATGGGTACCGAGGTGATATACACTCTGCCGTCATAAAAAACAGGATGACACATCCGGAAGCTTTGTCCGATTACCTTCCGGGATGCTTCTGTATGCCCTGTGGCAAAATTCAGGGCATAAACCACCATGTCTTCGGCGGGAACATATACCCTGTTACCTGCAGCCGCGATGCCCCCCACCACGGGCACAAGTAACTCCCTTTCCCACAAGATGTTGCCCGTTGCATCCAATCGTGTGATCTTCCCCTTGTTGTTGGCTACCACCACACTGTTGCCCATAATTGCCGGTGGCGCTGTCAAAGCTCCCCTTGTATTGTAACTCCATAACTGATTGCCTGTAAGGGTGTCAAAAGCATGCACTACACCTCGCACACTGAAAAACAGGGCCACATCCTCCAAGACCCCAGCGCTGGTGATGGTTCCTCCCGGTATGGGAGCGTTCCAGAGGGTGGTGCCATCTCGCATATCAAGTGCATAAGCATCCCCATCCATGGTGCCGAAATAGAGTCTGTGCCCTTTGATGATGGGCTGTACACCACCGGCAATGGTGAAGTTTACCTGATTGGGAATGGGAAAACTGTACCCCGGTGAGGAGGTGAGGTTGTCACTCCACCCCGGCTCGCTTTGTGCATTGCGGTAGACATCCTGAGGGCCGGCCCAGATCCAACGGGTACGGTAAGGTGGTGCCACTGAGACAGCGGTACGTCCGGTACGGGAAGCATTCTGCTGGTGTTGCGCCCAGTCACGGGCAGGAGCCGCCGGTGGCAATACATCCAGCATCCGGATCCTGAAAGCCAAATCACGCTGCAAATTAACTATGTTGAGCTCCAGATCCCCAGAGGCATTGATGGTCATCGTGTCAATATGATATGGGCCAGCAAGCGAATCCCAGGGATCCCACCACTCCACTTCAACATCACCCTGATTAAATCCTCCAATGGTGATGATGCTTGTAATCGGCACAGGTTGAATGTTTTCAACTGTAACCCTGTGCCAGGTGTGCTGCCTGTTCTGAACCCAGAAGTGGGCTTGACCCTCCTGTTGATCCATCTGCCCCCATACCCGGAGCATAGGATCGGATGCCGTAGCTGTAACTGCACCATACCTGCCGTTCTGTAAAGGAATCCCCTCCATGAAAGCCCTGAAGTTACGGTACCGGGGATATAAATCGTGCATCCGGATATAGAGCGGATCCCAAATCAGTGCCGGAACTCCGCCATGGTTGATGTGTGCCCAGATGAAATTGTGCAGCCAGACCCCTGCCGTGTCGTTGGAAAGTAAAGGATCAGGCTCCTGATTGCCCGGCTGGTCCAGATCGGTCTCCCCAATCACTACCGGCTTTGTTCGGGCGGGATCGGTGCCGATATGAACAGCATAGGCGTAAACAGCCGCTGCGGCATCACGCTGCAACTGCTGACGGTTGTATAAAATGCCGTCGATGGTCACCGTGTCAATAAAGCCGGTGGTCATGATGTAGGCATGCACGTTGCCGTAATCGGAATGGACGTCTTGCCAAAACTGTGGCATCCATTCACTCCAGAACGATGTGGATGTCATCCTGTGGTAGGGGCTGTGATTTACAAAATAGTTGAACAGGTCGTTGGTGAGGTTCATGTATGAGCCCGGGGCACCTTCGTTCACCAATTCCCACGAATGGATTGCAGTGGCATAACCCCAGCGGGCAATCAGGTTGCGCCAGTAATACTGGTATAGTCTGTGTAAAGGGGTGTTTTCAGGTTGATCAAAGTTTCCGTGGGTGGAACTGGGAAGGCCGGCTTGATCAATGTGGTTTTTGATATAATCCCCCTTTTCATGGATCACCACTTTGTAATGAATGCCATGGTTGTTGGCTTCTTCTATCATATAGTCTGCCTCTTTGGACTTGATGGGGTCAAGATACTGGTGGGTGTTGGCATTCCACTTGGGGAGGATGTTTTGGTCAAGCGACCCGTTGGGGTGCAGCTTCTGAATGGTAAGCTGATCCAGGAATGCCTCTCCAACAGCATCTTCCAAGACCAAATAGAGATAGTCAAGGGTGTGTTGGGTGGCATGGGTGTTGATCACTCCCACCAGATAAAACCAACCGTTGTCACCGGTGGCATAGGGTGAAATGGTTGTACCGATGCCGGGATTTGTCACCTGGGTGTCGAGCCAGGTACCCATTTTGAGCACCAACCCTCCTCCACCGGTAACATCCACTGTCTTGACCCGGGCGATGACCCTGTAGGTTGAGGAGGGCTCAACGGCGATGGGCTTCTCCCAGAATCCCCTGAAAATGGCAGGTGTGTTGACATTGGGAATGGCTGGAGCCGCAATCCGGTATGAGAACTGGCCGTTGCCAAACTTTTGCGAACTGGTGAGCAGAGGCGGAGGCATATAACCATTGTTGGCCATGGTGTGGTGTGTTGCCCATGACGACCATGGATCACTGAAGGGAGATGCCGATGAGAGCCAGAAGCGACCAAAGTTCACACCGTTCGCCGACCATGCAGCAATCTCCTGATCAGTAATATCGGGAGTAGCGGCCGAGGTGCCGTGACCCACCGGGATAAATGGCTTGCCACTGTCGTACTCAAAATACCTGTTGTCGCTCTGTGAAACCCGGAGATAGCCATCATGTTCCGGATCTGGCAATACTGTAAACGTTGGGCCGGGTAAAATGGTGATGCCCATTGTGTCACGGGCTATGATCTGACTGTTCCAGATCCCGGTGTCAGCAAATGCCATACGCACAGTCCAACGCTTTTCGCCCGACGGAACCAGCACATCGCCAATTCGTGTGTAACCCATATCCAAAAATGCGGGCTGCGTTAACGAAATAGCTCCTTGGGTAAATTCCATATCAACCGAAATGCCACTGCCTGTCTGAAGGTTAGCAGGCATCGACGGATCGTACGGAAACGAAAGATTGTCGGCAACAGTGGCTATGTCAAAATGGATGTCTGTGCGCTCGTATTGGGTCACCTGGGTGTTGTTGGCAGTGATATTGCTGATGACAGGACCATTGTAGCCAACAGGTTGATAAACCACATCCAGCATCGTCATTACATACTGTCCCGTCCCGCTTGCCGACTGGATATGGATCTGGTTGCTCCCCGGACCCAGAGCCAGATTATTGATGGAGAAGTGGTTAGTCCCAACTGGTTCAAACCCACTTTGTCCGGTACGGTGATTCACCCAGAAGATATCTCCAGCTCCATGTTGTCGGATTCCCTGGATGTTTATAGTGTCAAAGGATGTGGTATAAACGGCACCCGGCGGGTGGGTGACCTGGATCTGATGTGGGCTGGTACCCAGGGCGATGATATGCACAGTGTCATAAGCCGTGGCACCCTCATCATCAGCAACCGTAACCCGTATGGTGTACTCACCCTGAACACGATAGGTGTGTTGAAAAGTGGATGATCCAGAATAGACAGCTCCATCGCCCATGTCGAATACATAATTCTGCACCACGCCGTCAGGGTCTGAGGCAACAACTGATCCTGTCACCGTAAATGGCACTGTGCCAGTAACAGGGGTTACGGAGAAAGACTGAATAACTGGTGGACTGTTCACCGGAACATCTTCAAAAAGCACCATGTTGTCAATCTGAAAATCGTAAGAGGTCCAACCCCCGCCACCGAAAAACTGAACCTGTACCCGCACCGGAGAGACAGTCGGCTGAACAGAAATCACCTCATTAAACCATTGCCCAGTTGGTCGGTTGTTGACGGTAAAGAAATCAGAATGATGCCATTCTGTCCAATCCATTGAAATCACCGCTATACGGATACCCCCCCAATCATTACCAGCCATCCCGTTGATGCGAAGCCAGAAACTTAACTTGTATTGTTGGCCGGTATCCAAAGATATGCCGGTCTGCTCCAACGTGCTGCCGGCAGTAAACCTGGCACTGTGATTACCCTCCTGGGGGTTCGCAGTCGTAACGGTCAACGTGCTGCCCCATCCCGTCCAACCAACCTGCCCCGACTCGAAACTGCCGTTATTCAATAAGTTTTGCGCAAAAAGTCCGGGCATGAACAACCATGCCTGCATTGCCATCATGGCAAGAATCCTCGAAAATCGTTTCATCGCTTATTAGTTTGGAAGCTCCATCTTTTGCAGATCATCTTTCCTCATCACAGAATGAAATAAAAGATCACCAACCTTAACCCATAGTGTTGCAAATATATAAACATCGTAACGGCTTTCCAGCATGAAATCAGTGGATAAACCACCACAGTAGATCGATTTAACAAATTAATAACAAAAAACACGAGATTAAAAACTTCATGCCGTATTTAGGATCTGCCGTCATGCAGGTAGCCTCCCCGGCACCAACCTATGCATCCTTGCTACCTCCTCAGATCAGCCAGGCAGGAGGGCAAAAGAATAGAAGGGATGGTGATGAGATCAGTTGCTGACTTAAGCTAACGGAAAGTTCTTTCATAGCGTATTACAGCTACTCGCGAACCAACTGAATTCTTAAAAGATTCCGCATTCAATCGTAGCCAAATATGCACCAATTATTCTGTCTTGCAACGAATAACCACTCTATTTGTCGCAAAATATGCAACGAATATTTTGTTATGCAACGAATAATGAAGCCGAAGGGAGCACACCTAACGGAAGAATATATCAATAATCTTCCAACCCGTAACGAACAAGAGGCCGCCCACTACCTCAACCGCCGCACCGAGTTGGTGATTGTCAGGATGGTGGAGGAGGAGTGAATGCCCCAAGTTCTAACAGCCTGATAAAAACATCGCTGGATTATTGATAATGAAAGGAAGGGTGCACTATTGTCATGAATTCTGATGAATAGACAGACGCACTTTTTCAATGTCATTAGTTTTTTTTATTTTTGATGAATGAAATCGAAGCATGAACACATCAGATTTTGGGTAGAGCAGGCTGAAGACGACTGGTCAGCGGTAAGTACCCTTTTCGAAGGGAAAAAGTATCTTCAGTCACTCTTCTTTGCCCATCTTGTGATCGAAAAGCTTTGCAAGGCAATATGGATTCAAAGCAATTCGGACAACATTCCTCCACGCACACACAATTTGTTGTATATTCTCTCTGCAACGTCTGTAGATTTGGATGAAAATCAAAGTGAATTTCTGCTGAAGCTTAATCGATTCCAACTGGAAGGGCGGTATCCTGAATATCTCTCAAAACTCACTGAGATTTGCAATTATCTTTTCACTAAAAACATGCTCGAAACAACCAACGAAATACGACTATGGTTACTCAAAAAAGTGCAATAGAAACTGCGGAATCCTTTATAGATGAATGTATCCGGTCAGGATTAACCTTTCGGAAAGTTCTGATGTTTGGTTCCGTGGTCAAAGGAACCATGCACGACTGGTCAGATATTGATCTGTTGTTAATCTCTGATGATTTTTCAGACAACATTTTTCGAAACCTCTCATTGTATTCAAAGATAAACATCAGGTTTCCGGCAATAGAAACACATCCCTATCCCACACGTCATTATCACGATGGCGACGCATTTATTAAGACTATCGAAAGGGAGGGCTTACAGATCTACCCGAAATCCAATATCAGACCCGCCTGACCCCTTCCCCCATTTCCCGTGTCGATTCATTCTTTCCAAAAACCTTCTGGTACTGTTTAAGGCGGTCTTGCCGGCCGCCTTCTCCCAGTCCGGCCAAGCCCCGGGGCGAAGGAGAGTACAGAATCCATACATCATACCACCTGCCGTTGAGGTGCACCCTGCGACGCTTATCGTTGTCAGGCGCATCAGGATGTTTGGTGTGATCCTTCTTATAGCATTTATAGACCAAGCTCTTCACAAACTCACTGGTATAGATCAGGGTGGTGATCTGTGGATGCTGCTCCAGCAGTCCGACCAAGTCCTTGTATTGGATTTCATCCAATGCCTGATCTAACGCACTAGCATCACGATGGATGCATGAAGCCACCATATCGGTGATGCCGGTGCCGAGTTTCCGGAGCAGAGACTTCCGTGCCTCAACGGCTTGGGGAGTGTTCTTAAAAGGCAAATCGGCACCGGTGATCTCGTCCATTATCTTCCAAAAGTGATATCTTTTGCTACCGTAATAGAAATCCACATCATCGCCCCCAAGCATCTTCGGTTCCACACAAAACTTTTGGGGAGGGATGGTGCCGATGATCAGTTTTTCAGCCCCTTCGGGGATGAAAGGGTCAAAAGGGTGGTGGGAGATGGGCTGTGATTGATTTGTTATTTTCATGATTAGTGTGGTTTGGTTAATAATAACGGGAACTTTTTCCCTTAATTAATCTTAAAATACTGGTGACTTTATAGTTACAAATACCATAAAGTGCGGTTTTTTGCTATTCTGGCATCTAATCTTT
>SKPS01000019.1 GCA_007119395.1 Lentimicrobiaceae bacterium | reverse complement strand
CCACCCTTCCCTTCAGTATCAGGATATATGGGCAAACCAACCAATGTGAACAACGTGGAAACCTTTGCCAATATCCCGGCCATCTTTAACAAAGGAGCCGAGTGGTTTGCTTCCATCGGAACAGAAAAATCCAAAGGAACCAAAGTATTTGCCCTCGCCGGTAAGATCAATAACGTAGGACTGATTGAAGTGCCCATGGGCACCACGCTCAGAGAGGTGATCTTTGAAATTGGCGGTGGTATTAAAGACGGCAAAAAGTTCAAAGCTGTTCAAACAGGTGGCCCCTCAGGAGGCTGCTTAACAGAGAAACACCTTGACACTCCTATCGACTTCGACAACCTGATAGCTTCAGGTTCCATGATGGGCTCGGGTGGTATGATTGTGATGGACGAAGACGACTGTATGGTGGGTGTATCGAAGTTTTACCTCGACTTCACCGTTGAAGAGAGCTGTGGTAAATGTTCACCCTGCCGGATTGGAAACAAGAGGCTTTACGAAATGCTCGACTCCATTACACTGGGTAAAGCCACCATGGAAGACCTTGAAAAACTCAAGAACCTTTGTGTGGTGATTCGTGATACTTCTCTCTGCGGGCTCGGGCAAACATCTCCCAACCCGGTTCTCTCTACCATGGACAATTTCTGGAACGAATATGTTGAGCATGTGCAGGAACACAAATGTGCTGCCAGCCAATGCAAAGCGTTAATGAAGTATCTGGTGGTGGAAGAAAACTGCGTAGGGTGTACTGCTTGTGCACGTAATTGCCCCGTGAATGCCATTAGTGGCGAGAAAAAGCAGGTGCACTTCATCCACCAGGAGATGTGTATCAAGTGTAACGCCTGTTTCGAGAAATGTAAGTTCAACGCCATTGAGATTAAATAACCGGTAAGAGACTGCTTTACCATTTAAAAAAGATAGATAAAATGGAAATGATTAAAGTAAAAATTGATAACAAGGAGCTTGAAGTGAAGCCCGGCACTTCATTGCTGGAGGCTGCTGAGATGGTGGGTATTCACATTCCCACCTTGTGCTACCTCAACCTTCACGACATGAACATTGAGAACAAGCCGGGTGGTTGTCGTATTTGCGTGGTGGAAGTGGAGGGGCGTCGAAACCTGGCTCCCGCTTGTGCCACAGAGTGCTACGATGGAATGAGTGTTCAAACACACTCTATCAGGGTATTGAATTCCAGAAAAACCGTGATGGAGCTGATCCTCTCTGACCACCCTTTCGACTGCCTGGTGTGCGCCAAATCAGGGCATTGTGATCTGCAAAGCATGGCCCAAGACCTGGGAATTCGTGAGATACGCTATCAGGGAGAACAAAGCACTTACCGTCAGGATACCTCCCCGGCCATTATTCGTGATATTGACAAATGCATTATGTGCCGCAGGTGTGAGATGATGTGCAACGATGTACAAACCGTAGGTGTACTTTCAGGTATTAACCGTGGCTTTGAAGCTGTAGTGGCTCCTGCATTTGAAATGAACCTCGACCATTCAGAGTGTACCTATTGCGGGCAGTGTGTAGCGGTATGTCCAACAGCCGCACTCACCGAAGTGGATCATACCTACAAAGTGATTGAAGCACTGGCCAACCCCGAAAAAGTGGTGGTGGTGCAAACAGCCCCTGCTGTGCGTGCTGCACTGGGTGAAGAGTTCGGCATGGATGCCGGATCACTGGTTACCGGCAAAATGGTCTCAGCACTGAGAGAACTGGGATTCAACTACGTCTTTGATACCGATTTCGCAGCTGACCTGACCATTATGGAAGAGGGCACCGAACTGCTCAACAGACTCAATAAATTCCTGGCAGGTGACCAGGACCACAACCTGCCAATTCTCACCTCCTGCTGCCCCGGTTGGGTGAACTTCTTTGAATTCCACTTCCCTGAACTCAAAGACATCCCTTCTACAGCCAGGTCACCACAGCAAATGTTTGGCCCCATCGCCAAAAACTACTTCGCCGACAAAATCGGTATCAAAAGAGAAGACATGGTAGTAGTATCCATTATGCCCTGTCTGGCCAAAAAATACGAGTGTGCACGTGAAGAGTTTTCGGTGAATGGTGACCCTGATGTGAATTATTCTATCTCGACCAGGGAGCTTGCCAATCTGATCAAACTCGCCAACATCAACTTTAACGAACTCAAAGACCAGGACTTCGACAACCCGCTTGGAGAGTCGACCGGTGCCAGTGTAATCTTTGGAACCACAGGTGGTGTGATTGAAGCAGCATGTCGTACAGCCTACGAGGTGCACACCGGTAAGGCCCTTGAAAAAGTTGACTTTGAGCAGCTTCGCGGAATGGAGGGGGTACGTAGTGCAACCGTTGATTTCGACGGACTGGAGTTAAAGATTGGAATTGCCCACGGATTGGGTAATGCCAGAAAGTTGCTCGAGGATGTCAAAGCCGGCAAGAGCGAATACCACGCCATTGAAATCATGGCCTGTCCGGGTGGATGCGTTGGCGGTGGCGGACAACCCCTGCACCATGGTGATTCTTCTGTGCTGAAAGCACGTGCCCAAGCACTCTACAGAGAAGATGCCGGTAAAGCCATCCGTAAATCGCACGAAAATCCTTTTATCAAAGAGCTGTATGAGAAATTCCTCGGCCAACCCAACGGTGAACTGGCCCATAAGCTGCTCCATACTCACTACTTCGATAAAAGCAACCAGATCATCATTGAATAATCACAATTAAAAATATTTAAGACATGACTGCAAAGATAAAACTGCATCAACAGGATATCGATAAGTTGAAAGAGGTGTGTGCCTCATTCAATCATGATCCGGGTGAGTTGATCAATGTGCTGCACAAAGCACAAAGCATTTTTGGGTACCTGCCTCCCGAAGTGCAGGAGATTGTATCCAAAGAGCTCAAAGTGCCGCTCGCCAAAGTGTACGGGGTGGTGACGTTCTACAGCTTCTTCACCATGATTCCCAAAGGGAAACATCCCATCTCAATCTGTACAGGTACGGCATGCTATGTCAGAGGTGCCGAAAACGTATTGGATGAGTTCAAAAAACTACTCAATATCAAGGTGGGTGAAACCACCGAAGATGGCAAATTCTCGCTGAGTTGTTTGCGTTGTGTAGGTGCTTGTGGCCTTGCCCCTGTGGTGATGGTAGGTGACAAAACCTACGGCCGCGTTGCCCCCGACGAAGTAAAGGCAATACTCGACGAGTACAAAGACTGACCAGTTGTTTCTGTGGCCCGGAACAATCAATCCTGGCCTCCCCTTCATCATGCCCTGACCCCCTTTAACGGGCCGGTCAGGGCTTTGTTGTTGCACAGATTTCTCGAAGTAAAAGAAACGGCCTTTTACAACACACAGGATCTTCGCAACTTTGAAAAAAAAGATAGATTCTATTTAACAAATACACTATTTTTGTCCTTTCAAGCGAGATACAGATTCCTGATCAAATGAATTGCCATTTTTTCACCATTAGCGTTGACTGTATGAAACAACAGACCATCAATTTCTATTTATAAACTTAAAAACCATGCACATGAAAAATCGAATGACACTATGGATCATTTTGTTGATCTCCTGTTTGTTTTTTCCGTACGAATTATTGGCTCAAATCAATCCTGAGCGTGTATTGAACCGTTCCAGGCAGCGTGCAGAGCGTCAGGTGGAGCGTCGGGTTGAGCGCAGGATCGACCGGGGTGTTGACAAAGCGCTTGACAGGGTCGAGGAAGCGGTTGACGGCACGGGTAGAAAAGATGACTCAGGTGCTGACGAAGGGGCTTCAGAGGGTGGCCAGCCATCAGACAAAGCGGCGGTTGAAGAGGCACCACCCCACACAACCCCATCATTGGTATGGTCACAATTCGACTTTGTACCTGGTGATGAGATCATCTTTGAAGATCAACT
>SKPS01000322.1 GCA_007119395.1 Lentimicrobiaceae bacterium | reverse complement strand
GGATGTGAGGATGTGGGGATGTGGGGGGCTTGATTCAATTGGGCAGAAAGTGTATTTTTGCGGGCTGATTGCGGGGTGGGGTTGGTGCCCAAGTGTGAACAATGTGCATTATACAGACGAGAGGTTTTGAAAGAACGGACAAAATACGGATACAGGGCTGGTATTGTTGCCATTGTGGTGAACTCTATACTTTTTGTATTGGAGTACTGGGTCGGGATCATTTCGGGTTCTGTGGCTTTGATGGCTGATGCCTGGCACACGCTGTCGGATTCGGTGAGTTCGGCCATGCTGATTGCCGGCATTCGCCTTTCATCGCAGAAGCCCGACAAGAAGCACCCTTTTGGTCATGGTCGATGGGAGCAGTTAACCGCCATTATGATTGGCTTTTTGCTGGGCATCATTGCGTGGAATTTTCTGACAGAGGCGATAGGTCGTTTCAGGGCGCACGAGACGGCCTCTTTTGGTACGGCCGCCATTGTGGTGACCGTTCTCTCCATCCTGGCCAAAGAGGCGATGGCGCGTTATGCATTTTGGATTGCACGGAAGACAGACAACACCGCGGTACGTGCCGATGGATGGCACCACCGCACCGACGCCCTCTCTTCCATCGTGCTGCTGATCGGGATATTGTTCCATAAACAGTTCTGGTGGGTCGACAGTATACTTGGGATGGTGATTGCCGGCATGCTCTTCTATGCCACCTTCGGTATCGTGAAGGAGGCCATCAGCAAAATCCTGGGTGAAGAGCCCGGTGACGAGCTGATCGCCGCAGTGAAAAAGCTTGCCACTGAAACAGCCCAAACAGAAGTGTTTCCCCACCACTTTCATCTACACAACTATGGGCATCACCGTGAGCTCACCTTCCATATCTGGGTCGACCCGGCTATGAATGTTCAAGAGGCACACGACCTCACAGCACGTATCGAACATGCCATAAAAGAAGAGCTCAATGTGGTGTCAACCATCCACATTGAGCCCCATGGTGTAGAGCACTGATGCGCACAAACTGCGTTGCAACACATCAGCAAACAGATACCTCTTAATAGTTCTCAGGCATCAGCTCCATGTATGATTTGTCGTGCAAGCAAGCCGGACACTTCGCCAGCGCCTTCTCCGACTCGTACACATATCCACAGTTGTTGCAGTACCACTTCACCTTCTCCTCCTTCACAAACACCTTCTCTTCAATCAGGTTTTGTAACAGCTTTAAATAGCGCTTTTCATGCTCCGCTTCAACCTGTGCAATGGCCTTAAAAGCAGTGGCTACCGACTTGAATCCCTCCTCCTCGGCAACCTTGGCAAACTCAGGATACAACTCTGTCCACTCTTCATTCTCACCCTCAGCAGCAGCCTTGAGGTTCTCAGCCGTAGTGCCTTCAACACCGGCAGGATACATCGCCGTGATCTCCGTCATACCACCCTCCAGAAAACGGAAGAAACGCTTCGCATGCTCACGCTCCTGATTCGCTGTCTCCTGGAAAATATTGGCTATCTGTACATATCCCTCCTTGCGAGCTATCTTGGCATACATCTCATAACGTGCGCGCGCTTGTGACTCCCCCGCAAACGACTTTAATAAATTCTGCTCCGTGCGGGTACCTTTGATCGATTTTCCCATGTCTGATTCCTTTCTTTGGATTATTTATCGTTTATTTTTTCTGTGCCACGAAATTAATGAATCTCTGTTGATCTGCAAAGAATAACGCTTTCCTTTGCACACCTTTTCCCTATTTTTGCCGGTGGGAGAGTGCGAAGGGTTTTCGGTGAACCACTGATAATCAGCAACTCTATTATTCAGCTGTTTTTTGTTTAAAACGAATATAAATTACAGATGGCATGACAACAACCTCTGACAGGCCCCGATTGGCCGACATTATCAAGGCGCAGCGTATTTTGACTGATGTGGTCAAGCAGACCCCATTGGAGCACAGCAAGACTTTCTCTTCGATGGCGGGGGCGGCTGTTTACATGAAGCTTGAGAACCTTCAATCGACCGGATCGTTTAAGGTTCGGGGTGCGATCAACCGGATCAGTGCGTTGGAGGGTGGAGCGGCCGGTGTGGTATGCGCTTCGGCTGGGAACCATGCGCAGGGTGTTGCCTACGCCGCCTCGAAGCTTGGCATCCCCAGCAGGGTCTTTATGCCTGTATTTACACCACCCCTGAAGGTGATCGCCACACGAAGCTACGGCGCCGAAGTGGTGCTCACCGGCGAAAGCTTCGACGATGCGTTCGCCGAAGCGAAAAAGGACGCAGAGAGAACCGGAAGAGCCCTGATCCACGCCTTCGATGACCCGCTGATCATCGCCGGTCAAGGCACCATCGGACTGGAGATCTTTTCGCAGCTTAATCCGGTGAACGCCATCGCCGTACCCATCGGCGGCGGTGGACTCATCGCAGGGATCGCACTGGCCATCAAAGAGCTGAATCCCGACATCAAAATCGTGGGCGTAGAAGCCGATGGAAGCCAGTCGATGATAAACTCACTGGAACACAATTCACCTGAAACACTCAGTGCCGTCAGTACCATCGCCGATGGCATCGCCGTAAAACGACCCGGTGACCTCACCTTCCGCATCGTAAAAGAGCTCGTGGATGAAGTGGTGGTGGTCAACGACAGCGAAATAGCACGCACCACCTATATGCTGCTGCAACGCGCCAAGCTGCTGGCAGAACCCTCCGGTGCCGCCGCCCTGGCTGCCGTCATATTCCACAAAAGCAAACACTTCACAGGAAATGTAGTGCCTGTAATCAGCGGTGGAAACATCAACATGGGACTGCTCCAGCAAGTGCTCGAGAAAGGGATGATGGACGAACAACTGCGGGCACGAATCGCTGTGGTAATACCCGACGTAGCCGGTGAGCTGAAATCGATCATCTCCATCCTCGAAAAACTGCGCGCCAACATCCATGAGATCTCCCACGACCGCTCCATGACCACCGTGCCGGTAGGCTTTGTGATGGCAACCATCACCTTCAACCTGCAAAACGCCGAACAGCTCAACACCATCACCAACGAACTCCGGCAACGCCGCATGAAATACCAGGTGCTCAGGTAGAAATCCTCACATTCTCACATCCTCTCCATTAAAACCACCTCACCCCCCAAACCCCCCTCTCCATTAAACCACCTCACCCCCCAACCCCCCCTCTCCTGAAGGAGATGGGGGCTTTAGATGGCTATTTAATACATTGATTTTCTATATAATATCACGATAAACCCTCGCATCCTAAACCCCATCAACATCCTAAACCCCCTCAACATCCTCAACTTTCTCAACTTTCTCAACTTTCTCAACTTTTTCCCCAATTTTCCCCTTGTGATTCCAAAAAAACCATATCTTTGAAGCCTTGATTACGGAACCCGCGCTGTTGTTGGTCTCTGCCTTGCGCAGGCACCCCTTTTCAGGGGTAAAAATGGGACTGACGGGGCGAAGCTGTAGGCTGTAGGCTGTAGGCGAAGCCCCTTGCGAACCTTGCGCCTTCATAGCGTACTTTGCGTTTAAAAAACACCATGGTCCAGTCGTCCAGTCGTCCAATCGTACAGTCGTACAGTCGTACAGTCGTACAGTCGTACAGTCGTACAGTCGTACAGTCGTACAGTCGCCCAGTCGTAAAGTCGCCCAGTCGTCTAATCGTCAGATAGCCAGCCCGTCGTTGTCACGAAAAGTGATTTGACCACAAAGCACACCATGTTTCGCCCAAAGGGCACAATGGCCTAATCGTCTAATCGTTCAATCGTCCATTCGTCTATTCATCTGATATCCCGCTCTTTGTTGTTATAAAAAGTGATTTAACCACAAAGTACACCATGTCTTACACAGAGGGCACAATGGCCTAATCGTCTAATCGTTCAATCGTCTAATCGTGGAATCGCCTCTAACCCCTCTGAGCAAAAAAATCT
>SKPS01000057.1 GCA_007119395.1 Lentimicrobiaceae bacterium | reverse complement strand
CCTGAGGGAAGCATTCCGGAAGGTATCCGCTATTCCTTCACAACGGCAATGAATCCCGCAAAGAAAGAGTCTGCATTCCTTCATCTGCCTACCTATTTCTCAGGGTTGATATACCATCTCGGCGTGTTTTTTACATTGCTGCTTTTTGTTGTGTTGATATTTCGCGGAACCACCGCAGGGTTGCCTCTCTCTTATTGGCTTGCAGTGGTGCCAATCGTTGGGGGAGTAGCAGGTGCCTGGCTGTTGATCAAAAGAGTAGCAGCCCCGATGATGCGCAGACTGTCGACACCGGATGACTACATCTCAAACCTGCTGGTGACACTCTTTCAGTTAACGGCAGGTTTCTCTTTGTTGACAGAAGGGAGCACAATGCTCTTCCTGCTATCGGGAGGAATGTTGTTGCTATACTTCCCCTTGGGGAAGCTCAAACACGCCATCTATTTTTTCGCTGCACGCTACTACCTGGGTATTTTCTACGGAAGACGTGCGGTATGGAGTAAACCCGGCAAACCTTGAAAGCCATGAAAAAGGAGTATCCCTTGCCACACAACGACAAAGAACTGGGCTTACCTGTTGACATGCGGTTTCGCACATGGATGAACAGCTGTGTTCACTGTGGATTGTGTTCTGATAGCTGTTTGTATTATCGTGTGATGCAGGATGATCGTTTTATACCGGCACGCAAGGTGGAGCTGGTGGCATCGTTGTATCGCAGGCACTACACCTTTGCCGGTCGTTATCTCCCCTGGCTCACCGGAGCGCGCGATCTGGACGACAAGATGCTGGAAGAGATGACCGACCTGCTGTTCGGCGCATGCACCATGTGCGGCCGGTGTGTTGTTCATTGTTCCATAGGGGTTGATATCCCTGCAGTGGTGCGTGCCGGCAGGGCGATGCTGGTTCAAAGAGACCTCGTGCCGGCAACCTTACAATCAACGGTTGATGCAGCATTGAAATCAGGAAACAACATGGCCATTGCGACAGAGGACCTGCTTGATACCCTGAGCTGGATGGAAGAGGAGCTGGCTGATGAACTCGGTGTTGACCACCCCTTGATTCCTGTTGATCAGCCGGGTAAGCGGGTGCTTTACACGCTCAATCCAAGAGAACCCATGTTTTATCCGCTGTCGATAGCTGCCATGGCCAAAATATTCTATGCGGCCGGGGAGGAGTGGACCTTGTCGACCAAAATGTACGATGTGACCAATTACGCCTTTTTTACCGCCAACTTCGATGAGGCCGCCACCATTGCGCTGCGATTGGCAGACGAGATGATCAGGTTGCAGGCATCATGTTGCGTCTTGGCCGAATGTGGACACGGGTCAAGAGCATTCCGCTGGGAGGCGCCTAACTATCTCAAACAACACTTTGTGTTCGATGTGGAAACCTCCGTGGAACGCATCTACCGGTATCTGAAGGAGGGGAAAATAACCATCAACCCTGAGAAAACTGAAGAGCGCTACACCCTGCACGACCCTTGTAACCTGGTGCGAAGCGGAGGCGTGATTCATCGGCAAAGAGAAATCATCCAAGCCATTACCAAAAACTTTGTGGAGATGACCCCCTGTGGTACCGATGGCTTTTGTTGCGGTGGTGGTGGAGGTCAGCTGGCCATGAGTGAGTACAATGAACGAAGGATGAAAATAGCCCAAGTCAAAGCGGATCAAATCAAACAAACAGGCGCTACCACAGTGGTCACCCCTTGCCATAACTGTGTTGATCAGCTTGTCCAGATCAACAGCCACTACCGGCTTGGAGTGCAAATAAAAACCCTGGCCGAGGTGGTGGCAGACGCCCTGTTGGTTGATACATCAAACGGAAACAACGTATAACAAAAAAATACCCACTTCGATGATTTATCTTGACAATTCAGCCACCTCATTTCCCAAGCCGGAGAGTGTATACCAGTTCATGTTCGATTTTTATCGAAACCATGGTGTCAGCCCGGGTAGATCCGGCTTCGATGCGGCCATTGAAACCGAGGAGATGGTGATGACGACCCGTCGGCTCATAACCGATTTTTTCAATGGTGATGACCCCAACAGATTAACATTCAGCTACAACGCCAGTGATTCATTGAACATGATCATTCAAGGCCTTGCTGAGCCTGGTGACCATGTGATATCGACATTTCTGGAACACAACTCGGTGCTTCGCCCCTTGCATCACCTCGAGCTCTCAGGGATGATCAATGTGACATACGTTCCATTTGACGGGGCCGGGTATGTTGACCCTGAGGATATCAGAAAAGCAATACAGCCCAATACCAAAATGGTGGTGTTGAACCACTGTTCGAATGTTATTGGCACGGTTCAACCGGTTGAGGAGATTGGAAAAATCTGCCGTGAAAATGGTGTGTACCTCGTGCTTGACACTACCCAAAGTGCCGGAGCTGTTCCGGTTGACATCAAGAAAATGAACATTGATGTGGTGGTGTTTACCGCGCATAAATGTTTGATGGGTCCAACAGGAATAGGAGGGAGCTATGTATGTGATCATGTTCCGGTGCGGTATACCCGTTTCGGGGGCACCGGTGTTCGTTCAGCACAGAAGACTCACCTGGAGGAGTTCCCCTACCGTTTGGAATGTGGCACGTTGAACCTGCTGGGTGTGGCAGGGTTACATGCAGGTGTTACCTGGGTGTTGGAGCAGGGCATTGACGCGATTCATTCAAAGGAAATGGCGCTGTGGGATCATTTGGTAGATGGGTTGTCAGCGATGGAGAAGGTGACACTCTATTGTGCCGATCCGGGCAGGCACCGCAACCCGGTGTTGAGTTTCAACATCAAAGGGATGAGTGCCGCCGATGTGGGAACCATCCTCGACGTAGATCACGACATTGCCAGCAGAACAGGATTGCAGTGCGCACCCAAAGTGCATGAATTGCTTGGAACCGAAAAGCACGGAACAGTAAGATTGAGCATCGGACCTTTCACCACTCAGGATGAGGTGGATGCTGCCATCAACGCCGTAGAGGATATCACCACCATCGGATAACGAAAAGCATTGTATCTTTGGCCATGCTTTTTTCATCCATACCCGGTCAGCAAGATCTTAAAGGGAGGCTCATCAGAAGCGTTCTCAATGAGCGAATCAGTCATGCGCAGCTCTTTACCGGCAACCCGGGATCGATGAAGCTACCTATGGCTGTGGCCTATGCCCGGTTTGTCTGTTGTTCACAAAAAGTCATCAATACCCAAAACCCCGAACTCTCAGATGCCTGTGGAACCTGTCCGTCATGCCTGAAAATCAATAATCTGGCACACCCAGACCTCCATTTTGTGTTCCCGGTGAGTACCAGCGCAACGGTAGACAAAAAGCCCTCGTGTGATCAGTATCTGCCCCAATGGCGTGAATTATGGAAAACACACCAGGGCATCTTCTCCCTCAACGACTGGTATCAGGCCATGGATGTTGGCAACAAGCAACCCTACATCTACACCGAAGATTGCAACCAGATCATCAAGAAGTTGAGCTACAAATCCTACGAGTCTGAGTATAAGATCATGATTGTATGGATGGCCGAGAAGCTCTACCGTGAGGCAGCACCACGGTTGTTAAAAATCCTGGAGGAGCCATCTGAAAAAACGCTGTTTCTGCTCATTACCGAAGATCCCGGGAAAATACTCCCTACCATATTGTCCCGGACCCAACAGCTCTATTTTCCCGGACTGCAGCGTGCGGACATCACCCAGTGGTTGACGACAGCCTCTGGTTTGTCAGGCGATCATGCTGACCGCATCGCTTTACTTGCAGAAGGGAATCTCCACAAGGCAAGAGAAATGGCTGGTGAAAACACCCGGGCAACACTCTTTTTCGATCATTTCAGAACGTGGTTACGGCTCTGTTTTAAACCACAGTCGAACATGGCTGAACTCATCAGACACAGTGAGCAACTTGCCGGTATCGGG
>SKPS01000180.1 GCA_007119395.1 Lentimicrobiaceae bacterium | reverse complement strand
TCTTTACTTTGTGCTTTCATAGGTCTTCTTGGATTAAGTTTGACTTTGATTTAATTATGTCTCAAATTTACTCCATATCACGAAGACCTATGTTTTTCGTTTGCAAACATACGATCTCAACACTATTCAACCTATCATCAAACCTCAGTGCACCTCAGTGCACTAAGTGACCTGAGTGGTAAAAAATGAACCGTTGAATACCCGACTCCCTCTCTTTCAACCCCATTTCTCAACCTCCAATCTAAACCCCCTCAACCCCCTCAACTTCCTCAACCAAAAAAACCCTATCTTGCACCTCAAAACCAACGAAACATACACATGAAGCAAATTATTCTGATTCTGATGTCTGCGCTTGTTATTCAGGCTTTCCAGGGGCACGCCTGCACCAGTTATCTGGTGACCAAAGGGGCTTCTGCCGATGGTTCAACGATGATCTCTTATGCCGGCGATTCACACATCCGTTACGGGCAGATCTACTTTTTCCCCCGTGCCCAGTGGCCTGAGGGGAGCATGGTCACCATTTACGACCGCAGTTCAAACCGTCCGCTGGGGCAAATCCCTCAGCCTGCCGAGACCTACCAGGTGACCGGTTTTATGAACGAGCACCAGGTGGCCATTGGGGAGAGCACCTTTGGCGGGAGGCGGGAGCTGCGTGACACCACCGGCAAAATCGACTGGGGCAGCATCATCTTTCTCACTTTGCAACGCGCAAAAACGGCCCGTGAAGCGATACAGGTGATGGCTGAGCTGCTCGATGCTTACGGCTATTACAGTTCAGGACAATCGTACTCCATCGCTGACCCCAACGAGGTGTGGATCATGGAGATCATTGGCAAGGGGGTGGACATGCAGGTTGAGCGTCGGACCAGGCGCACCTACAACGCCAACCGTGGCGCCGTGTGGGTGGCCAAGCGCATCCCCGACGGGTACATCAGCGCCCACGCCAACCACGCCAGAATCACACAGTTCCCCCTCGAGAACGGCACCACCAGTATCAGCAGCAAAAGCTTTGAAAGGATTCATGATCCGGTGGTGGAGGTGGTGTATGCTCATGATGTGATCTCCTTTGCCAGAAGCCAGGGTTTTTTCTCGGGCGATGATGCCGATTTCAGCTTCACGGCTGCTTATGCGCCGCTGGATTTTGGCTCGGCCAGGTTTTGTGAGCTCAGGGTATGGACGATGTTCCAGGAGGCGGCAGGGGGCATGGAGCCCTACTGGGAGTACGCCACAGGATACTCTCCGGGGCCGGCGATGCCGCTCTGGGTGAAGCCCAAAGAGAAGCTCACCCCCCGCGACCTGATGCGCTTTAAAAGAAACACCCTGGAGGGCACACCACTGGATATGTCGAAAGACATCGGCGCCGGTCCGCATGGCCTCCCCTACCGCTGGAGGCCGCTCTATTTTGAGTATGAAGGGAAAAGGTATTTCCACGAAAGGGCTACCGCCACACAGCAGACCGCCTTCTCGTGGGTGGCACAGATGCGCTCGTGGCTGCCCAACCCCATCGGAGGGATCTTCTGGTATGGCCTCGACGACACAGGACTCACCCTACACGCCCCCTTCTATAGCGGTATGCTCTCAGTTCCCTATAACTACCAGAGAGGGCACGGCGACATCCTCACATATTCAGAAAACGCCGCATTCTGGGTGTTCAACAGGGTGTCGCACTTTATATACCTCTTCTATGACCGGGCCATCGTGGATGTAAGGAAGATGCAGGAAGAGCTCGAATCGAGGTTTGAGGCCTACATCCCCGCCATCGATGCCGGCGCACTGATCCTCTATGAACAGGATCCCATGCTGGCCAAACAGTTCCTCACGGAGTTCTCCCACAACACCGCCAACAACCTGCTGGAGCAGTGGAAAGAGCTGGGCAACTTCCTGCTGGTGAAATACCTGGATGGCAACATCAAGCACGAAAAGGACGGGGTGTTCCTGAGAAACCCGTGGGACTTCCCGCTGGCACCGATGCATCCGGAGTATCCTGATAGTTGGAAAAGGAGCCTGATAGAGGAGACCGGCGACAAGTTTCTCGTTCCGACGCAGTAGTCTTTAAAGGGCCATGCCGTCATAAAATTACCGACGGTGTGTGGTCACGATCCGAAAGCGGCGTGACACCCGGTTTCCCATTTCGTCGTTGAGTGTGAGCAGGTGCTCACCCTGTGGTGGGTCGAGGCTCATCTTGTGCACCCGTTGAGTGGATCCGATGTATTCATCATTCAGGAACCAGTAGAGTGTAGCATCCGGGGCGCTGTGTGCTACTTCAAACACCACACGTTCGCGTGCTCCGGACAGGTCAACGGGCACCATGATCTCACCGAGGTTTACCGGATAGATCACATCCATCACAGCGCTGTGGCTGCCATCCGCATTGCGGCAGTCGGGATGCCATGGTGGCAGTGAGCGGTATGTGGGATTTTGCTGTGCGTAGTAGTACTCCATTGCCGGTGGCAGGACGAACCATTGTTGGCGTATCATATCTGACGGGTCGTAACAGCCGCTGTTCACCCTGTATTTCCCTTCGCTGTCGAGATGTACGATCTGGTGGTACGGGCACGGGGTCACCCGCACATCAACATGTGTTGTATAGATGGTATCGGCATGTGCGCATTGATCTGACAGGGGGTGACCACTATGCCGGCATACCACGAGTGGTTGCAGGTTGTCCAGGGGTGGTTCAAACCAGGCGCCCGTTGGAAGCCGTCCGAAGACATCAAAGAGCACCGGGGCGGCAGACGCTGTTCCGGTAAGGCTTGGGCGCCCTTCGCCGGTGGCGTTGCCCACCCACACACCCACCACCCAGTCGGGCGTGACCCCTATCGCCCAGGCATCACGGTTACCATAGCTGGTACCTGTTTTCCAGGCTATGCCGGGCGACGAAGTGAAGTACCTCCAGTGGGCATCCTCTTCGGGACGAACCACCTCGATCATGGCTTCAAACGTTTTCCATACAGAGCCGGCATGCAACACCTCAGGGTTTTGACGGAGCGCTCTGTCGCCGCTGTATTGCTCTTCCCACACACACTCCAACACGACCGGTGGGTGGAAGTCACCACGGCCATACTTGCCGTTGGTGCTGTTGAACCGGTACAGGGTTCTGCCCATAGAGGCATACATCCCGCAGAGATCCCAAAGGCGTGATTCTGCGCCACCCAGGATCACCGACAACCCATAGTGTGATGCGGGCTGTTCAAGGGTGCTCTTTCCCAGCAGCCGCATGCGGTCACAAAACCGAGCAACACCATACTCATGAAGCAAGCGCACAGCCGGAATATTGAGTGATCGTGACAGGGCCATCCGGGCCGGGACAGCCCCCGAGTATTGGCGGCTGTAGTTCTCGGGTCTGAAATTCCCAACTTGCAACGGAATGTCTCTGACGAGCATCCCGGGCAGTATGATTCCGTCGTCAAGCATCATGGCATAGAGAAAAGGCTTCAGGATACTGCCACTACTGCGTCGGGCGCGTATCACGTCAACAGCCGCGTTGTGATCCGACCCCACCACATTGCCCTGGTACACCCTCACCTTCCCTGAGCGTGTCTCCATCACCATCACAGCCATGTTGTGTATTCCTGTGGCTGACAGCATCCGGTGGTGACGTTGCATCACTCCGTCGACCCTTTGCTGCAGGGAAGAGGAGACGGTGGTATGAAGCCGGGTCCCTTTACCCCCTTCGGCTACCAGCCGGTCCAACAGGTGGGGTGCCAGATCAGGGATCGGGCCGGGGCCATCAGGTATGGGTTCATACATCGACAGAACCAGCGTTTCATCACAGAAAAACCCAAAGGCCGCCAGTTGTCTGAGCAGATGATCACGTCGCTGCTTCAGCAGTTCCGAGTTCCTTCCCGGGTAAATCCTTCCGGGGTTGTTGGGCAGCACGGCCAGCATGGCGCTCTCAGCCCAGGTGAGGTTTGAAGGGGGCTT
>SKPS01000103.1 GCA_007119395.1 Lentimicrobiaceae bacterium | reverse complement strand
CGTAATCAAGCACATACACCAACCCATCGTAGATGGCTGCACCTGAGTGACCTTCGCCCAGTTGAACGCTCCACAGCACATCAGGCACCCGTCCGTTGAACGAGCTGATCAAAGGGATCGGCGATCTGCTGATATTGTCTGACTGGTCACCTCTGAACCTTATCCACCGCTCTGTTGGAACATGCGGATGTTCACGGAACCGCTTGAAATGTTCGCCGATAATGATCTCCTCCTCAAAAACACCACCTTCGGCAAAGCCGTCAGCTCCCGGTTCTGATAGTGAGAAATCACGTGTTGGATTCTCCGTAAGCCACCAAACCAGTGCTCCCAAGGCCAACAGTCCGATGATGACTGGGTAATACTTTTTTAGTAGTCCTGAGAGCGGGTTCATTGAAAGGGTGGCTTATTTTCTGATGTTGTATGCCATCAGGGCATTGCCATGTCTGACGTATAAAATGCCATCATGGATCACCAGGTGTGCCCAGTGCTGGTCAGAGCCTAGTGTCACTTCTGCGGTACCCACAATCTCAAAGCTTCCTTGCTTCGGCTTGATCAAAGCCAACTCCCCACGTTCGGTATAGGCATAGAGCATCCCATCCGCAGCAATCACCGTCCCTTTGTCGATCTCTCTCGACTCATGCTTGATCTCACCACTCTCCCAGTCCACAGCAAACCACCTTCTGTTTCTGTGACCTGAACCGTAGAGGTACCCTTCGTGCAGGATCACCCCACCCATCTGGTTGTCGAAAGTCTCGTTCTCCCATAGTTTGGTGACTTCAGAGCCATCATGGTTCAAAGCCAACCGGATGGAGCCTTTGCCATAACCGCTGAAGAGAAACAGGCTGTTGTCGTGATAAATGGGTGTGTTGGGGTATATATTGTGCCTGTTTTTATATGGATAACTCCACAACAGGGTGCCATCGTCGGCACGCATGCCCAGGATGTGTGTGCCCATCATGGTCACCAAAATCCTGTTACCGTTGTGGTTGATGAGTAGCGGGGAATTATAAGCAGAGCGTTCACCTTTCCCTTTGCTTGACCAGATCTGCGCACCGGTGTTTCGGTTCAGCGCAACCACATTGTTGGTCTCGCCTCCGGGAGCCACGTATATCACCTCCCCCTCAATCAGCAAATTCTCTGTCAACCCCCACCGTATGTTGCTGCCGTCGAAATCGCTGAAGAGATCCTTCGACCACACAATGTTTCCGTTGGTGATGTCCATGCAAACGAGCTTCCCTTTGCTGGTGGCCATGTACATCAGGTTGCCTATGATATTGGGGGTGCTTCTGGTGCCGGGGTAATTGTCGGCCTCTTCTTCACCATAAGGGTATTTTTTGATGAATTTCCCCTCCATGGAGAGGATGTACACATAGCCCATCTCATCCTCCATTCCGGTAACATAGATTTTTCCATTGGCAATCACCGGAGAGGAGAAGCCGATGCCAAGCTCTTCAAAGGCCCATGCCATCTTCGGCCCATCCTCAGGCCATGAGGTGAGGAGGCCGGTTTCGTGATACACTCCGTCGCGGTCCGGACCGCGCCAGGTGTTATGGATCTGGGTGTTGCCATTGCATGAGAACATCAAAAAGCCAACAACCAAAAGGAGCTGCTGAACGTAACGAAATTGAACAGGGGTGTAATGCATCGATTTGAATTTCAAAGGTTAACAATTGTCATATTTCCAAGCGAATGATTTGTTTCAGGGTGCAAAACTCAATTGCACCTGAACCAGCACCACCCGGCAGGAGACAAAGATAGGGAAAAATGTTGAGGATGTTGAGGGAGTTTAGGTTTGGCTGACCTATCTGATAATGGTTATCCCTTCAGGGATGTCAAACACACCTTCAGGGGCAGTGGCATTGAAGTCGACTTTCAGGGTTTCCATTTTGGTGTTGCCTGCTACCATTTTTAATGGAATCCCCTTGTAAAACCAGTAGGTGGCTGTCACTATATCGCCAAAATCATCCTCTTCCTCCATCTCAACCACAGTGCATCGCTTTCCTAAAATGGTTTCGTGTCCCACAACGGCGCCCCCCTGTTCAACGATTAGTTGTTCAAATTCATCTGAATCACCTGTGTAATACTCCATCATATCATCTTCATCATCAAGTTCTTCTGCGGTGAGCTTGTACCCTGTTTGCCTGATGAGGTTAATGGAATATGAACCGGTGTGGTTGGTAAGGAACAGCCCTTTATGTGCCACCTTGTCGCCAAGGAAAAAGGTTTCATACTCCATCTCCACGGCTGAGAAGTCATTCTCAACATCGAACCATCCTTTGGTGAACATCTCCATGGCGTAACCCTCTTCAGTTACACTGGTCTTTTGCTCAATGTAATAGACAGAGGAGGATGGCTCCGCTGCTCCGTTTTCTTCCACTTCGCTTCCGGTTTTTCCGTTGCCACCACAAGCCATCATGGTGGCCGCCAATGCAGTTATTAAATACACTATTTTCTTCATGTTTTGATGTTTTTCGGATTTTACGAATTTCTGTTATTCGATACTCAATTATTATATCCTGACAAACTCCACCCTGCGGTTCTGGGCTTTCCCTTCCGGGGTGTTGTTGTCAGCGATTGGTTTGGTTTGTCCATGCCCTGTGGAGGTGAGCCTCGATGGATCAATGCCGAGTTCCACCATCCGATCCATCACCGCCTTGGCACGAGCTTCAGAAAGGCGTTGGTTGTGCTCTGCACTGCCATCACTGTCGGTATGCCCTTCTACGCTAAACTTCAGTTCGGGATGATCATTCATCAACTTCACGATCTCGTTGATCACACCACTGCTTTCCGGACGGATGGTGGCCCTGTTCACATCGAAGCGTATGCCGTTGGTGATAATTCTGCCATCGGTGAGATACCTGTCGTACAGAGGGACCGCCCCTTTGGCAATACGGATGTTTTTTATAAACGATTGCCGATTGCTTTGCTGGTTCATACCCGCCAGTGTAACACCCGTGGGGTTGTCGGTGATATTGGGAATATTGAGCAGACGGACATCATCAAGGTACACCTTCAAAGACCTTTGGTTAAAAGAGATGGAGACCCTCCTCCACCTTGCTTCATCGCCAATATGTCCTCTTCTGACACCGGGATATATCCCTTCAGATCCCCCGTAAGAAGCTTTGTTAATATAGATACGAAGGTCGTTCATCACCCTTCGTTGGTTTTTCATATCATAGAAATACACTTGATAAGTTTGGTTGTGTACATCTGCTTCAAACCAGGCATCAAACTCGATGGTGAAAGCCTCGGGCAGGTAGTCGTTTTGGTTCTCTTTGATCAGGGGTACAATACCTTGCCGGCTTGACGTTCTCCGGAAGAAAATCACATTATCATCCCCGAATTGAGCATTTTCAATGGTGCCGGACACCAAGTCCCATTTGCTGGGAAATTCTCCATTTCGCTCGTTTTCTAGTTGATCTTCAAAGATGATCTCATCACCAGGTACAAAGTCGAATTGTGACCATACCAATGATGGGGTTGCCTGAGGTGTTGCTTCTCCAGCCGCCGCTTTGTCTGATGGCTGGGCGCCTTCTGAAGCCTCTCCGGCAGCTCCTGAGTCCTCTTTTCTGCCAGTGCCGTCAATAGCTTCCTCTACCTTGTCAAGCGCTTTGTCAACACCCTGGTCAATCCTGCGTTCAACACGACGCTCCACCTGACGCTCTGCACGCTGCCTGGAACGGTTCAAAACACGCTCAGGACTGATCTGAGCCAATAATTCGTACGGAAAAAACACACAGGAGATCAGCAAAATAATCCATAGTGTCATTCGATTTTTCATGCGCATGGTTTTTAAGGTTATCACTAAAACTCATTGGTTTGCTGGTTTCAACAATCAATTATAAAGATGAATAGATGACAACTTATTTCATTAAGAATCTGTGTATAGCTTGAAAGGGCAAAAATAATGTATTTGATCTATAAAATCAATCTTTT
>SKPS01000012.1 GCA_007119395.1 Lentimicrobiaceae bacterium | reverse complement strand
CCCACGAAGTGGGTTGAATAGGGCATTATGGTGTGCTGTGAAACATAGCAATGTAGATCCTTTGCAGGCTTCTATTCAACCCACATTCGTGGGTTGTGGCACCAACGGCGATTTACCCCGGGTTGCGACCCGAGGCTACCCTTATTAAACCCCGATTCCGGGGTTTTAAGGTTGCACGATACCTGACGGTATCGGCAAAACTGTTATATCCATAAACTACCACCATCACCTTTCTGCGTTGTCGGGACAAACTCTCCAGGAGAGAGTGGCGCCAAGGCGGGATGGCATCTGTATAAGGCTATGGCCTACAACAAACCCTTGGAGGTTTTTTTATGCGGATAATGTGACGACTGTTGCATTTCGAAAACCAGCACCTCAAAAAAAGAAACTCCCTTGCGAAACGTAGACAGTGATGCTGTGAGCAAAAACCTGTACTTTTGCGCCCCTGATTCCGGCGTGGGCAGATGATCAAAGTATCTGCTTCCCGCTCCATCAGGATTATCAACAAAACAACATAGCAGATCATGGCATTACAGTGCGGTATTGTGGGACTTGCCAACAGCGGAAAGACCACCATTTTTAATTGTTTAAGCAACACCAGGGGGGAAACCTCTGCGTATGCTTTCAGCTCATCCAAATCCAATGTGGGGCAGATTCAGGTTCCGGATCAGCGGCTTCAGGAGCTTGCCCGCTACCAGGTGACCCAAAAGGTGATACCCACCACTGTTGAGATTGTTGACATACCGGGATTGGCCAAAGGTGCTTCCAAAGGGGAGGGGGTAGGTAACCGTTTTTTGGCTGACATTCGCAATACCGATGCCCTGATCCATGTATTGCGTTGCTTTGATGACCCCTCATTGCCCCACATGGAGGGGAGTGTTGACCCGGTACGTGATATCGAGCTGGTGGATTTTGAGCTGCTGGTAAAAGACCTGGAGTTGGTTGAGCGCAAGTTGCAAAAAGTGGATAAGCTGTCGCGCATAGGGGAGAAAGGCGCCAAGCATGGGGTGGAGGTGCTTACCATATATAAAGAGCACCTTGAGCAGCTCAAGCCTGCACTCACTGCACCTGTTAAGGAGGAAGAGAAGGAGTGGGTCAGGGATATGCAGTTGCTCTCGATGAAGCCTGTATTGTATGTATGCAATGTGGATGAACAGTCAGCTTCCGGAGGCAATCATTATGTTGAGCGGGTGAGAGACTTCCTTTCAGAAACAGATGCACAGTTGCTGGTGATTGCCGGTGCGTTGGAGGCGGAAATAGCTGAACTGGAAGATTCTGCTGACCGTGAGGCATTTCTTGAGGATGCCGGCCTTACAGAGCCTGGTGTAAACAAGCTGATCAGATCTGCTTACGACCTGTTGAATTTAAAGACCTTTTTCACCGTAGGCCCCAAAGAGATCAGGGCCTGGACCATCAAGGAGGGGATGACCGCGCCACAGGCCGCCGGTGTAATCCATTCAGATCTGGAACGAGGCTTCATCCGCGCTGAAGTGATGAAGTACACCGACTTCGTTACCCTAGGATCGGAACAAGCCGTGAAAAGTGCCGGCAAGTTTCACGTAGAAGGGAAAAACTACGTGGTGCAGGATGGCGACCTCCTCCACATCCGTTTCAATGTGTAATCCGGAAACGGTAATCATACATCATGGGCAATGCCGGGTGCGGTCCGAAATGTTCGGATGCCCCAGTTTCTCTGCGTGCTTCCAGTGCTCGCACGCCTTGTGCTGGTCATCCAGGTAAAACCACACTAAGCCCAGGTTGTACCATGCTCTTGCAAAATCGGGCTTCAACTCAATGGTGCGCTCGTAATATTCAAGGCTCTCCTCGTATTCACGGTTCGTAACATGCATGTTACCAATGTAAAACCACGCCTCAAAATTCCTCCTGTCCCGACGGGCTGCCAATTCAAACTTCTCACGCGCCTCATCATTGCGACCAAATGCCAGCAACCTCTTCCCCTCCTTCACCAACTCCCTGCTCACCTCCTCACGGTCAGCACAACCCAGCACCATAACCATCGCCATAAACAATACAAATAAATTCAATCTTCCAATACTCTGCTTCATATACTCGTTGTTTCTTTGTTTTCTGTTAAAACCAAGCCATTCCCCCCACCAAATTCCGAAAAAACATCAACCACCGTCCTATCCACTCTTCATTCTTCATTCTTCATTCTTCATTCTTCATTCTTCACCGAATCCCCTCACTCCTGAGCCAGGCGTGGTAACGTCTCCGGTTCTGTTCATGTTGTGCATTGGTAACGGCAAAAGCATGCCGGCTGTTGTATCCCGGTTTGGCACAAAAGAACAGGTAGTTGTGTTCTTCATAGTTCAGCACCTGATCAATTGTGGCCGGATTGGGAGCGCAAATCACCCCCGGTGGAAGACCATGAGTATAATAGGTGTTGTATGGTGAAGGGTATTCCAGGTGGCGGTAGAGCACTCTGCGGATGGAGAGGTCCCCGAGTGCAAACTTTACCGTAGGATCGGCCTGCAGCTTGATCCCCTGTCGCAACCTGTTGATGTACACACCGGCCATACGCGACATCTCATCGAGGTGATTGGTCTCTTTTTGTATGATGGAGGCCAGGATCAGCACCTCTTCCTTGTCCAGCCCCCTCTCGTTCAGTTTCTGTGTGCGGGCTCCACTCCAAAATCGCTCCGATTCCTGCAGCATACGTAAGATCAACCGCTCCGGGGTGGTGGTCCAAAACACCTCGTAACTATTGGGCAACAGATGACCCAGCAACATCTCAGTCCTGATGCCCAGACTGTCGAGGAACGCTTCGTTCCGCACAACATGCACCATATCCAGCGAATCAAACCAAAACACCCTACCTGCGACGCCACAGAAATCCTCTATGAAATTGAGGTTGTTAAACGTAAACATCAAAGGTGTTTGTAATCCGTTGCGCAACATTTGCAAGAGGGAGAAGTTGCTCATGCCATCTTTAATAAGGTATCGTCCGGGTTTAAGCAACGGGGCCGACCTGCTTTTTTCTGCTACCCACCTGAACGTAACCGGTCTGATCAGCACCCCGGCATCCGTTAACTCTTCTGTTACCCCTTCCAATGTATCGTCTTTGGTGACAAACAGCAGGTAGCCTTGCTCTTCCGTAACCCCAGTGTTGGTTCCATACACCACCCACCATCCAAGGGCAGCCAACCCGAGACCTGAGACCAACAACACACCTGCGATCCAGAAAACAATTTTGTACTTCCTCTTCATAAGCTCATCTCATCTTATCTACTTCTCTGTGACTGTATAACCGCTTCGGCTGTATGATGCCCCCCGGTTTTCTGAAGTCTGGTTGTAAGCTTTTATTCTGTGGTTTCTTCCTCATCACTCTTCTGTTCAACGGAGGATTTTTTGCATGATGACTGTATCGGCCCATGTTTTATTGCTTCTGAACCACTCTTTCAGGGTGCCTATTTTGGTGTAACCGGCGTGTGTAAAGAGTTGAATACTGCGTGGGTTGGGGAGTGCAATCTGGCACCAGAGCTGGTGCAGTCCCAGGTGTTCACTGCCCCACCCTTCAACCATGGATAGGATCTCGGTGGCATACCCTTTACCCCGTTCTTCCGGTTCAAGCAGGATACCAATCCCTGCACGCCGGTGCAGGGCATTCACTTCGAAAAGGTCCACATGCCCTACTACAGCAACGCTGCTCTTCAGAACAGCCATCAGCCGTATCTGACCCGACTGAAACGGATCTGTGTGGCAGCTCAGAATATACTGTTCCACCGCAAAGGCAGATACAGGCTGCCGGAACTCACTCACAGCACGTATGCGTGAATCGTTCTCCCATTGATAAATAATCGCTAAATCAGCCATTTCCGGCGACCTTAGCATCAGCCTTTCACCGTTAATCATGGCTCAAAGATAATACTTTCCTTCAAATACCAGGTGTGTGTGTCCCGACAGTCTGATCTGATGGAACCGGTTTTG
>SKPS01000005.1 GCA_007119395.1 Lentimicrobiaceae bacterium | reverse complement strand
GTGTTTGCCTGTGCCAACCCTGTGCCTGAGATTTACCCTTACAAGGCTAAGGAGGCGGGTGCCTTCATCGTGGCCACCGGCAGAGGTGATTTCCCCAATCAGGTGAACAACTCCATCGGTTTTCCAGGCATCCTGAAAGGGGCACTGATGGTACGTGCCCGTAAGATCACCGATGAAATGGCCATAGCAGCGGCTCACTCGCTGGCCAATTATGCCGTGAAAAGGGGTATCCATCCCGAAGACATCGTGCCCAACATGGATGAAGCCGATGTGTTTCCTGAAGAGGCCGCCGACGTGGCCATGCAGGCCATCAAAGACGGCGTGGCCAGAGTGATCCTCACCCGTGAAGAGGCATACACCATCGCCGAAAAGGATATTCGTCGTGCCCGTGAGATGACCAGGCTGGTGTCAGAACACGGCATCGTGCCACCACCCGACCCGGCAATGCTGGAAGAAGCACTGCAATGGGCTATCAGCCAGATCGACTGAAACTCCGTTTCATCATTCCATTTAATTACTATTTTTGTCACCCAAAAACAGGCGACACATGTACGATTTTGTCTCAGGAGATCTGGTGGAGGTGACCCCTGCTTATGCAGTGATCCAATGCCACGGAGTGGGTTTTATGGTGCATATTTCAGTGCAAACCTTCAGTCAGGTAAAAGACCACCAAACGGTTAAGCTGTTTGTGCACCAGGTGGTACGGGAGGATGCACACCTGCTGTTTGGCTTTGCCACCTCTGAGGAGCGAGAGGTGTTCAGACACTTGATTTCTGTTACCGGCATCGGACCCAACACAGCGAGGATGATCCTTTCATCAGTTTCAGACAGTGAAGTGATCCACGCCATACAAAACGATGATGTCTCTCTTTTTCAACGAATCAAAGGGATTGGCGCCAAATCGGCACAGCGGATAATCATTGACCTGAAAGACAAAGTAGGAAAATTTGGGAAAGGTGTTGATATTTCTGTTCCCAGGCACAATACACATCAACAGGAAGCGTTATCTGCATTGGTTTTGCTTGGCTTCAATAAAGTGCAAGCCGGGAAGGCCGTTGACAAGATTGGCAAGGGTCTTGGCCCCGATACAACTGTTGAAATATTGATCAAAGAGTGTTTAAAAATATTGTAATTCAGGCATTTAACTAATATACCATTTGGAGAAAATCATCAAATACTTGATACGTGGGTTTGGTGGGTTCCTGTTGTTTCTGATCATCTGGACATCTTATGCAAACTGGCACAGTCCCTTTGTTGCGGACATGGATGATGCATTTTTTCTGGGGCCACCCGATTCCATTCCTTTCCCTTTCAAGGACCACACCGGAATGCCACTTGATGACACCAACAGGCATCGGATGTACCTCCACCCTTCGGTTATTCAGCAGGAGGTAGAGTACGACCCGGTAACCAACTCCTATATTATTCGTGAGAAAATTGGTGATTACGAAATAGGGTATCCTGTTTCGGTCAGCTTTGATGATTATGTCAAACACAATTTCCGTCAGGCCCAACAACGCTATTGGCAGGAGCGTTCCCAACTTGATGCTTCAGGTGACAGAGCAGGGATTATTCCGGGGTTAAACATCCCCGGTGAACTCTTTGCCAGCATTTTCGGCAGCAACACCATTGACATCCGGCCGCAGGGGTCTGCTGAGCTGATCTTTGGTGTGAAATCGAACTACCGGAATGATCCCGCCTTAACGGCCAAACAGCGCAGATACACCAATTTCGACTTCCAGCAGAAGATCCAGATGAACGTGATGGCCAAAGTGGGTGAAAAGATCAATTTCGGATTGAACTACAACACAGAGGCGCAGTTTGATTTCGACAACAAGACAAAGCTGGCCTATGAAGGGCAGGAGGATGAGATCATCAAGTTGGTAGAGTTTGGTGATGTCACGATGCCTTTGAATGGTACACTAATTACGGGGAGTATGCGTTTGTTTGGTATCAAGACACAAATGCAGTTCGGGCGCGCCATGCTCACTACTGTCTTCTCGAAACAAGAGAGCAAGTCACAAACTGTAACGGTTTCGGGTGGTGCCCAGACCAGTGAGTTTTATATCAAAGCAGATCAATACGAAGAGAACCGACATTTCTTGTTGGGGCAGTATTTTCGGAACAATTACAACAGGGCATTGGAGAATTTGCCGGTAGTGAACAGTCCGGTGAACATCACCAACGTAGAGGTGTGGGTTACCAACATTGGTGCTGCCACCACTGAGAACAGGAACATTGTGGCGTTGCTTGATCTGGGGGAGCAAGACCCTTATTCACCGGGGCTGGTTTCAGGCACTTCACCGTTCCCTGACAATCGTCGTTCGAACGATATTCTGCAGCAGTATATGGCACCCGGCAGTGCTGACTCGTTGAAGATGCGTAACATCAACCAGGTTGGACAGTATCTCACCAATGAGAAAGGTTTAACACAGGGTATCCATTTCGAGAAGGTGGAAAACGCCAGAAAGCTAAACCCCAATGAATACACCTTCAATCCGAGGCTTGGTTTCATTTCATTGAATATGCGTCTCAACCCTGACCAGGTGCTGGCGGTTTCGTATCAATACCAGGTGGTAGGGCAGGAGGATGTTTTCCAGGTGGGGGAATTCTCAACGGGCGGTATCACAGGGGAGGATGTATTGGTTACCAAGCTGCTGCGAAGCACCTCCGTGAATGTGGATGTGCCGATGTGGGATCTGATGATGAAGAACGTCTATTCTCTGCAGGCTTTTCAGGTGAGCCCTGAAGATTTCCGCCTCAATGTAGTGTATACTGAAGATGAGCAAGGTATCCCCATGGGCTTTTTCACTGAGGGTAAAATCAACGGGGTGCCTCTGATCAGGGTGTTGAACATGGACAATTTGAACACCAACATGGAGCCTAACCCTGATGGTGTTTTTGATTTCCTTGACGGTGCGGCCACCGGTGCCGGAACCATTCAGGCGAATACCGGTCGGGTGTTCATCCCATTGCTGGAGCCTTTTGGAGAAGACTTACGCAAAGCGTTCGGTGATGACAGGATTGCTGACAAATATGTGTTTGAGGAGTTATACCGGAAAACCAAGACGGATGCCCAGCAGTTTCCTCAGAAGAACAAGTTTTATCTGGAGGGGAGGTATCGATCCGCTGGTGGGGCCGATATCGCCATTGGGGGGTTCAATATCCCTCGTGGATCGGTGCGTGTGAGTGCCGGAGGGGTATTGCTTACTGAGAACGTTCACTACACCGTTGACTACATGATGGGGCGTGTAAGGATTATCGACGAAGGGTATCTCAATTCGGGGGTTCCTATCACCATCAGTACGGAGAGTGAAGACATCTTCAACTTTCAGACAAAGCGGATGATGGGGGCGCACCTTGACTACAGGGTGAACCCAAAGCTGAACTTGGGTGCAACCATTCTCAACCTGCATGAACGGCCTATCACACATAAAGTAAACTATGGTAGTGAGCCTATCTCCAATACCATCTGGGGTCTGGATGCTCAGTACCAATCGGAAGCACCTTTCCTGACATACCTTGTTGACAAGCTCCCTTTCATCAACACCAATGCCCCTTCGTCCATTATGTTTGAAGGTGAGTTTGCCCATCTGATACCGGGTCATCCACGGGTGATCGGCAGAAACGGTGTAGCCTATATTGATGACTTCGAAGGGAGTTCTACTGGGATGGATATCAAGAACATAGGACTATGGAAGCTGGCCAGTACCCCGCAAGGGCAGCCTGACATATTCTACGAAGGGGATTTGATTGACGACAGGGGGTATGGTTTCAACCGTGCCAAATTGGCATGGTTCGTTGTAGATCCGATCTTCTTTGATCGGTCAAACCCCATACCCGTTACCACAGCCGATAAAAACAACCATTACGTAAGGCAGGTTCGGGAACAGGAAGTCTTTCCAAACCGGGAACAAGACAACAACGTGGAGATTCCACTGGCCGTTCTC
>SKPS01000121.1 GCA_007119395.1 Lentimicrobiaceae bacterium | reverse complement strand
GCAATCTCCCGGATTTCATTGAGGATTTTCCAGGTAGGCATGATCAGCGTGTCTTGTATGATCAAGGTGTTGCGTTGAAATGAGAGGATATCATGGATTTGCATGGAGGCGAAATTGCGCTGTATCAGGAACGGCTCTCTGATGGTTGAGAACCCTCCCGCTGCAGCCGGAGTGGGGTCGTCCATGTAGAACGACATGGTATCATTCAGGTAGAGCAACCCGTTGGAAGTCCGGGAAGCTCTTCGGTTTCCGAAGTTGTAGCGATACCGCTCCTTCTCCTGATCAGAGATGTAGTCAACACCTTCATACATCTTCAGCCAGTTTCTGGTAACAGTGTATCGGACCTCTACTACCGAATCATTGGTTTCGGCCAAGGCTTTGAGAGACGGCAGGGTGATCATCAACAACAAAAGAGATGAGATCCAGATTGTTTTATTCATAAGGCTTTGTGTTGTGGTATTGAACATTCGTGAGTGCTGTTTTTCCATGGGCTTTCAGAGCAATGTTGTCAAGCGCTATATTTGGTGGATTAACTGCCCCCTCTTCGTCCTCTTCTCCCCTGCCGTTCCGACTGGGTTGTTTCAAATCCTCTCATATTGTAGGTTAAACTGAGCATATAATAGCGCGCCAGGGTGTTGGATGTGGTTTGAAGGATAAAGTTATCTGAGCCGGTTTGGGTGATTCCCAATCTTTTGTTAAACACATCGAATACAGCAATGCGTCCTTCGAAGCGATTGTTTTTACCAAAGATCCGTCGTACCGATCCATTCCAGAGCGGGATATTGGTATCGAAACCAAACCGATCGTTGCGGTAAAGGTTATAGCTGAAATTGCTTTCGAAGAAAGTGTTTTTGATGAACTGGTACCTGATGGTGGCTGAGGCGGAGTGGTTTTCGATCTGCTGATCGTGTTCAGACTGTATCGAGTAACTCACATCACTGAAGCTCAGGCCTCCGTTGACCGAGAGGTGCAGCTTATCGCCGGGGGTAAAGGTAAAGCCGAGACTTCCGGAGTAACCTTGTGTATAGGTTTCGTTTTCGATGTTGTTGACCAATGTATTGCTGTTTCCGAACCTGTAGCAGGCATTGATATTCATGGTGAGCTTGGTTTTGATGATGGGGATGCTGGTCCAACCAGAAAGGTTAAACCGGTCTCCCCCTTTCATGTTTTCAGGGCGGGTGGTGGTAACGAAGCCCACAGAATCGACAAACCGTGTATAGATATTCTGCACAATGGTTACATCATACAGGCTGTATCTAACCCATGCGCCATAGCTGGCAAACGAGGCGGGATTCCAGTGGTTCATTGAGAGTGAAAGGCTATGACTTTTCGCGGGATCGAGGTGTGGGTTCCCTTCTATTCTATAGAGTGGGTTGTTGATGATGGGGCTTGGGTAGAGGTCTGAAATGGAGGGCGGATCGATTTCATAGCTATAGTTAGCCCTGAGCCACAGTCGGTTAGGAAACTGCTGACTCAGATTTACATTGGGAGTGAAGTTAAGATAGGATCCTTTCACCGGTTTTGACCAGGGCATCCCCTCGGCTGGCGCATAGGCACCGGTTAAGTCAATATGTTGCACCGCGATACCCAATGAGAGGTTGGTTCCGCGGTGTGCCAGTCTAAGAGAAGTTCCCAACCGGTTATAGACCAAATCACTTTTAAACAGCATGCTCAGGCTATCAACTCTATAGTCCTGACCCAGCAGAGGGTTGGTGACCTCACTGTTTCTCTCTCTGTTGGAGGCACTGAAATTGTAGAAGATCTCGGCAAACCATTTATCGGTGATTCCCTCTGTAAACAGCATGGAGCTTTTGATCACCCTTGATTTGTTGATATCATGGTTCAGGTGTCGCAGCTGGGTGGTAAGATCTTCAGCAGCAAAGAACCGGTTCAGAGAGAACAGTCTCTCTTCTCCGTCGGACTGGTTATGGATGTAGGCTCCACTCACAGAGAACGACCTGCCTGTTTTTTTGAATCTTTTGCTGTAAATGGCGAGGGAGTTGAATCTCAATGATAAGTCGCTGGTCTCTTCATCGGAGATCATTTCGTTGACAGGTTGGAGGCCTTCATCGGTAAAGTGGCGAAGGCGTATTCTTTCAGAGCGACTGGGAGTTAGGTTGAAATTGATACGTGCAATCAGTCGTTGGGTTGAGTCGATCTGGTTTTCATACCGGGTAGAGAAGCTATGGTTCCCTCTGAAGTCGGTCAGGTCCAGGGAATCATTCAACCTGAAGGAGGTATCGGGGAGAAAGGTCTGGCGGTCTGTCCATTGCTCCAGGAAGAGGGTGGATCGGCTGTAGAAATAGTTAAGATTAAACTGGATATCATCTTTGTGGTAGTTGTAGTTGGTACCCACCCCTGCGTTGTTGGAATACCCTCTGTCGGAGTCACGTGCGATGGGAACATCTAAGCTGAACCTGAAGACTCCCCATCTAGAGGTTTCGAAGCCAAAATCACCATTGTCGCGGGTAAAGGCGGTCTGCCCTCTGAATTCTCGGTAGTCGTTCCAGTTAATGCCACTTTGGTTAATGTTGTTTCCATACCCAATGAAAGAGATCTGTCTGTTTTCATCGAACCTGTTGTAGTTACCGCTGGTGGCCCACCGTTCTTCTGTACCACCGGCCACGGTGGCCTTTCCGAAAGAGCCCTTTTTAAACTCTTCTCGCAATTCCAGGTTCATGGCTCTGTCGAGTGTGGCATCGGGGATCCCAGTAAGGCGTGATTGTTCGGTGCGTTCATCAAACACCTGCACCCTGGAGATCGCTTCGGAGCCCAGGTTCTGGGTGACCGTTTGGGGGTCGTCACCAAAGAAGGTTTTCCCATCTACGGTAACTCTTCGCACATTTCGCCCCTGGTTGGTGATATTCCCTGCTGCATCCACCTCGATACCGGGCAGTCGCTTCAACAAATCTTCAACAGTTGATCCGGGTGGCACTTTGAAAGAGGAGACATCATATTCAACGGTATCCCCTGAAATACGTATGGGTGCCCTGGCCTCCCGCACCACCACCTGCATCAGCACCTGCGAAAACGGAGTCAACCCAATCACACCCATGTCTACCTCTGGTTCATCACTCACGCCAAGGTAAAACCTTACAGGCATGTGGGCAACATGTGAAACCTTCAACAAATAGTTGTTGTTTCGCACATTGTTAAAGCGGAACATTCCTGATTGATCCGAAGCGGTAAAGTTTACCAAAGTTGAATCAGCGGGATTCAGCAGCATCACCGTAGCAGTTACCACTTCAATACCGGCTGTATCCTGTAAGGTACCACGAATGGTAACGCGTGACGGTTGCTGTGCCCGCAGAGTCGGCATCAGCAGCATCAGCAACAGAGTGAATGTAAAGAACCGTTGGATCGTTTTCATACTAAGGGTTGTTTGTTTTTTTCTTGTGATGAATTACTGATCAATTGATTGGTCAGTTTCACCCTCACGGATTTCTTAAGGATTCTCTTCATCCTCAGGTTTATCCTGATCGGGGATTTCGAAAGGGATCAGAAGCTCCATGGTCACTTCATACAGATCGTAATTACCAAAGCCACCTGTTCGGTCTGAGGACATCCACCCCTGGCCTGTTTCTGGGCACCATGAGAAGTGGAGGTCGTTGCCTGCAGTATTGATTGGGTATCCGAGATTGATGGGTGGTGTGTACTCCCCTTCGTGGAAAGTGGTAACAAACACATCAAAGCCACCCATTCCTGTGTGGCCTTGCGAGCTAAAGAAGAGTGTTTTCCCATCGGCAGCCATAAACGGGGACTCTTCGTCGTAGGGGGTATTGATTTCCGGGCCGGCATTCACAGGCCTTGACCACCGCCCTCTGGCATTGAGTTCACTCATCCAGATATCCTTGCCACCATATCCTCCCCTTCTGTCACTGACAAACCAAACCCTGGTGCTGTCGGGCGAGAAAGCGATCCACGAGTCGTTGCTTCTGCTTCTGAGCCTTC
>SKPS01000333.1 GCA_007119395.1 Lentimicrobiaceae bacterium | reverse complement strand
GCCTGATGAATACCTCCGTATTCCCCTGTACCTTCAGGTGACTGAACGGATGCTCAGGAACATGTTCATACCGGATGAGATTTCCGTCACCCTCCAAAGAGCGCCTGAGATCGGTGACTGAACGGGTGCAAAAACGTATGGTGAAGAGCAGGGCTGTGAGAAACAGCACCATCACCAATACACGAAGAAGAATATTACGCAATTCCATAGTTGATTATTTTTTATGTAACCTATTCCGCAACGACCATTCTGTTGTTTTGCATCATCAGGGGCTTGTCCAGCATGCTTTTATCCCACAGAGGTTGCAAGTTTTCGATTTGTCCGTAATGCTTCCTCAAGAGGGGATCGAGAAGAAAGACTCTCCCCTCCGGGATATAGATTGTCACCTTGAGTCCCTGATCCCTGTAGTGGGCAATGTATGGCAGTGTGAAGAGGTGTTGTATTGAAACGTAGGATGAATCGGTGTGGATGGCGTGCTCCAGCGCAGAAGCCCTTTCCGTTGCCACCCTGTGACTGCTCCCCCGCGCGTGGCGTGTAGTGGCCACCAGGGTGCTTTGGTTTTGACTCTGTCTGAAACGGATTGACGGTTTCCCTGCCATCAATACACCATCTTGGTCATGGGTGAAGTACATCGACCTGAACTCACCGGCACGGTCATCAAGCAACATAATCCCGGGAGTGGCGACAGGTATCATCCCAACAGTGAGTGTATCAGAGGATTCAGGCAGGGTAACCATTGGGTCATCAAAATGACCTTTGGTGCTGAAATCATTCACGGTGATCACGGCCGCCACTACCAGGAAGAGGATGGCGATGCCCCAGATGGCTGAGAAAGCCCTGCCGGCCCAACGGTTGCCTTTTTTGATGTTGAACACCAGCCTGATTCCTGCCCAGAGAAGTCCTAAGAGTGGCAACAATAAAATCACCAGCACGGCAATGAGCACCATCCAGGCTGTGCCTGTGCTGCCAGTAACCACTGTCAGGGCGTCATGAACTGAAATGCCATACAATACCGGAAACCCATGCAATGAGATGCCGGGTACCACCAGGGAGAATATCAACATAAACACTGCAACAAATAGTGCCAGTCCGACCAGTGCTGTAAAAATGCGGAATGCCAACAGAAACAGTGTGCCCAGGATCTGCCCGCCGGATGCGATCACCCGCCGGGCCTCATCTTTTTTTTTTCGTCCGCCCTCCTTCTGCCAGTCACCGAACCGACGACGAATGTCGGCCATCTCCTCTTTGATGGTGCGCTCTATGTTGTTGATGTTGATCTCCTCACCGCGCATCTCCAACCGCTCAGCCGCTGTGCGCGCCTCCGGAATGATCAGCCACAGAATCAAATACACCAGAATGCCAGATCCGCCAAATACTGTGAGCACGATAAAGGCAATCCTGAACCACAACGGGTCGGTATTGAAGTAGGAGCCCATACCACCCGCTACACCACCCAGCACTTTGTCGTCAGGATCCCGGTACAACCGCCTGCGGTAGCGCCGGCCACGGATCGGCTCCTCCGTGGCGCCATCATCGAAATCAACAGGCTCACCCAAAGCGGCAATCACCTCGTCAATGTGTGAAAGACTCACAACGCGATGATCCCCAAGCTTCTGGGTCAGCATCTCGGCAATGCGTTGCTCAATGTCGGCAATGATCTCATCCCGCCCCTCCGTGTTGGCAAAATGGAGATTCAACCGATCCAGATAGCGGTGCAACTTCTCGTAAGCGTCTTCATCAACCTGAAAAATTACTCCGCTGATGTTCACTGAAAAACTTTTTTTCATCTCTTTAATCTTTTATTGTTCATTTTCTTGTGTGTCGTTATCTATATTAATGGTATGCATCTGATCGATCATCGAACCAACGATCTCCCGGAGCGACTGCCAATTATTCACCAGCTCTTCAAGGAATTTTTCCCCCAGCACCGTGATCCGGTAGTACTTTCTGGGCGGCCCCGATTTCGATTCGGTCCAGTAATACTCCAGATAGCCGTCGTTCTTCAGACGGGTCAGCAGGGGGTACAGGGTCCCTTCCACCACAATCATCCGGTTCTCTTTCAGCACCTCCAAAATGTCGGATGCATAGGCTTCCCGCCGCTTGATAATGGCCAGGATGCATAACTCCAGCACCCCCTTACGCATCTGTGCATTGATGTTCTCGATGTTCATGCGGCAAAGATACAACAAAATTTTAATACTATGCAATACATAGAACTGAAAAAGTTGGGATAGTTTAGAAGAATGTTTAGAATGTTTAGGTGGTTGAGGTGGTTGAGAAGGGGGTTTAGGATGTAGTCGAAAAATATTATGATATATTTAGGCTATATCCTAAAAAATACATATATTTGCAAAAACGAATGGCGATGTATATTCACAGGTCTTTGGAAACCCAAATCAGGGAAAGGCTCTTTTCGGGCAAAGCGATTATTCTGTATGGCCCCCGTCAGGTGGGTAAATCAACACTGCTGTCATTTATCCGTCAGCAGGTTGCTGAATCTGTCTTGGTGCTGAATTGCGACAGTCTGGATGTACACCGGTTGTTATCGGAACCCAATGTAGAAGAGCTCAGGAGATGGGTGGGTAAGCATAAAATTGTGTTGATTGATGAAGCACAACGGATCGTAAATATTGGACTTACCCTAAAGCTTTTCACTGATCAACTTCCGGACGTTCAGCTTCTGGTAACGGGATCTTCGGCATTGGAGCTTGCCAACAGGGTGAACGAACCTTTGACAGGCCGCAAGTTCGAGTATAGGTTGTTTCCTCTGTCTGTCAAAGAGCTGGTTGATCATTTCGGGTTTATGGAAACACAGAGAAATCTGGGTAACATGCTGATCTATGGTACCTTCCCTGATGTGATCAAACATCCGGGTGATGAAATCGAAATTCTCAATAATCTGACAGGTAGTTATTTATATAAGGATGTGTTTATTTATCAGGACATTCGAAAACCAGAGCTTCTCAGCAAACTTCTCGAGGCATTGGCATTGCAGGTGGCTTCTGAAGTCTCATTCCATGAGTTGTCGAAGCTGCTTCGGGTAGATTTTCAGACGATTGAAAGGTATGTGACTTTGTTGGAAAGGGCATTCATTCTTTTCCGGCTCACAGCATTCAGTCGCAACGTGCGCAACGAGCTGAAAAAGAGCCGCAAATTCTATTTTTACGACAATGGTATCCGGAATGCTATTTTGCGGAACTATGCACCTTTGGAATCCAGGAGTGATGCCGGTGCTTTGTTTGAGAATTTCTGGATTGCAGAGCGGATGAAATACCTTCAGTCGCACCGGATTCACGCCAGATCTTTTTTTTGGAGGACTACTCAGCAACAGGAGATCGATTATCTGGAAGAGGTTGATGGAGTATTATCTGCCTGGGAGATCAAATGGAGTCCTCTGAAATCCGGAAAAATTCCCTTGACTTTTACACGGAATTATCCCGATGCCCTCACGTACAACATTCATTCCGAGAACTTCTGGTCACATTTGGGGGTTTGAAAGAGTGGTTTAGGTGGTTTAGGTGGTTTAGACTGTTTAGGCGGTTTAGGTGGAATCCACCCCGCCATGGCTTCTCTGCTGCTGCGGTTTTTTCACGCTGAGGCGCGGAGACGCAGAGGATTTATTTGCGAAGTGCAGAGGCATCTCCACATCTCCACATCCCCTCAACCTGCTCAACCTGCTCAAACCTCCACGCTGCTATCTTCTCGAGTAATTGGTGCCAGGTCCGTTACCAAACTTTTCAATCAGATTTTTCTCAATTAAACGTGGTAATATGCCCTTAACTGTTGGTACCGGTATGCCAAGCTTTTTGGCAATATCTCCTGATTTACAACCGGCATTACTTTCTATGAAAGTGAGGATTGATTTTTCACGCGGCGACAATCTTGACTCAATCCCTTCTAACTCAAATTTCGCCAGCAATTGCCGCTGCACCTTGCCAAGAGCATTTAGAAAAAACCGAAG
>SKPS01000300.1 GCA_007119395.1 Lentimicrobiaceae bacterium | reverse complement strand
TCGTTAACGGGGGTAAAGCCGGGGATTCCAATCACGAGGTCTCTGTAGCGATCACCTATTTTCTCTTCTTGTGCGGTACTGATTATTTGGGGTTGTTCCGGCAGGCGAATCACCAGTGAGAGCACCCCCCAGAGGAGCAGGCCGAGGCCTGTGAGAATAGCGAGATCACGCCATATCTTGTTCATGACAGGGTTACATTTGAGGGGGTTTGTTCTCTGGCACCATCTCATCCTCATCACGCACCGCATAGACGCGCATATAAGCGATTCGGCCAAAGAAGAGAAAGTAGTAGAATCTCCCCTTTCGTGATCTGATGGCACCGACGATACTGAACACAAAATAGATCAGGTTAAACACCCCTGCCGTGATAAGCAAGGCCCAGAAGTGGTTGGTAAAAGGGTGTCGGTTAACCAGGTTTATGACAAGCCATATCACCATGGCACTGTTGATAAGAGAGACGATGATCTGGGAGTAGAGCGACTGCAGGGCGTGGAACCTGACGAACCGTCCTTTCGACCGGTTCACGTAGAAATAGACGATGGCAGCAATGAGGTTAATAATCGGCAGGGGCAGTCCCACTGCGGTGGCGGCGAACATCATCAGGTATGCACCCATGGCATCCTCTTTCTCGCGCTGGCTCAGCTCATGGGGTTGTGGTAACGGATGAAACTGCATGGTTACTCTTTAGGGTCTTCGTGTATCACTTCACCCGGTACAGGCTCTTCCGGTGCCGTACCGACAGGTGTGGGAGGTTCGGGTGCAACAAACTGGTTGGGGTCAGCCGGGGGCATTTCATCGGGGAGTACTGCGCCGGTGAAAGGCGGGTACTTATCGGTCATAAAGCCCATGTAGAGGTTCACTCGTTCGTTCCAGCGCAAAAAGCCCACAACATCTTTATGGAATGAGGCTGGGTACTTGCCAGTAAAAAGCACGATCCACCATGCAAGGAACATCAGGATAGAGACCCATATCCAGTAAAAAAACAGTACAAACCCATGAGGTATCAATACGTAGAAGATCCCGAAGAACAGCCTGATGAGAACCAGTCCGCGGCTGATACGTTCAGGGTTTTCCACTTCAAACACCACTTTGTCGTCGGTGGCATTAATGCCGAATGCCGGGTAGCCGTCGGCAAGGTGAAACATTCTGGCACTGAGTCTGAGGTTCCAGCGTATCAGACCTGCCTGGTATTCAAACATACTCTGCGGATATTTACCGGTAAAGAGTACTACCCAAAAGGCGATAAATCCCAGAATAGCTCCCCAGAGACCCATAAAAAACAGAACAAACATGTGTGGTAAAAAGATGTAAAAGAAACCTAAGATGGTTCTTAACAGCAGTTGACCGCGCGAATAGCGCTCCTGGTGTGTAACTTCTAATCTCATCATTGTGTTGGTTTTTGGTGATTAATTTGGTTTGGATTGTTGAAGAATCGATGTTGAATGTCCGTGTTCTTGTCAATGGAATCTCTTTCGGTTTTTTGTCAGGCCAAAGATATATGATTATCATCCGAAAACCAAAATAAAATATTAACACATCAATAATTTAACGCTTACGTCTTACAAAACACTGAATTACTGGATGTTTTAACACGGGGTTTCTCTTTGCCGGTCGGCAGAGAGGCGGCGGAAATTCGTCAGGAGTGTTGAGCGGGCGGTATCAGAATTGTGCTCTGATACCGATCTGAGCATTCCGGGGCATTCCGGGGCGGAGGCCGGCCGGGCGCATTGCCACCACATAGGTAGCATTGGCTATGTTGGTTATGGTGGTGAACAGGTGCACTTTCTGAGAGGTGCGCCACGTTGCGCCTACATCCAACACCTGGTATGGGTTCAGCAATTGATTCTCCGGGATCTCCCCTTGTCCGGGAGCGGTTCTCATGGCACCCACGAAGCGGCTTGCCACGTGCACACCGAACGTTTCGTATTCCCAACCGATGGTCATTGAAAGCTGGTGTTTGGCCAAGTAGGGAAACTGGTCCCCTGCGGTCACGCTCCCCCACTCTTTGAAGTCGCTTTCAAAGGTGTTTTTAAACTCAGCACTGGTATAGGTATATGCCACTGTAACAGGGGTGCTGTGGCGCTGTGATCCCAAAAGAGCCAGGATGTCGATGTTGCTGCTTACCTCGAGTCCATGTGCAAACACTTCGCCTCCATTGAACAGGTCCCCTGATCCTGTTCCTCCTGAGGCGGCCAGGTCACTTCCCAGCAGATTTGCATAATCGTTAGCAAACGCAACCAGGTGCAAACGGAAGTAGCGTCGTTCGAAACGAGCACCCAGTTCATAGCTGACACTCTCTTCAGGCTTGGCACCCTCTCTGGAACCCGGAGGGGCAAACCCTTTGTGCACACCACCCACCAGCGTAAGATTTCTGTTGATAAAATAGCGAAAGCCAATGCCTGGCATCCATGCAGCGATTTCGTTCCCTGTCTCTTTCAGGTCCTCTCCTACACGCTCCGGATCGCCCCGGCCGTAATCATCGCGCTGCATGGTGATGTTTTCGTAACGCACTCCCGGCGTCAACAACACCTTGCCAAATCGCACTGCGTACTGCACATAGGAAGCCACTGCATCGGCACGCTCCACACGGTTGCTTTCAGTACCCGGTATGCCCGCAGAGGTAAGCATCATCACACCATCATGCATACGGTAGCTATCATCCCATTGAAAACGATCAACCATATCTGAATGCACCCGTACTCCGTAATCGATACTGTGCTCAATAGTTCTTGTAACCCAGGTGTAACGCAATACACTTTGCACACCTTGTGAAGCATAGCTGCGGTTATTAGCGCGTACAGTCAATGCATCCGCTCCGCTGTTTTCGTCTCCTGTAATCCACCTGTAGGCCATCGGATAGCTGTCTGGCTGATCCAAAATGGCATCAATCTTCACCGCTTTACCAGTAGTATCGTGCAGATGGTCTAATTTGTACCAATTCCTTTCAAAGCTTGTATGGTAGACCGTGGTGGTGAGGTCAAGGTTTTGCGAAAAGCGAACGAAATGGGTAGCTGTCAGCAAGTTATGGGATACCGACAGTTGATCCATTTGTGAACCACGGTACCTTCGCAAAGGGTTGCTCCTGAAATCGTCACGGGTGAGCCCGAGATAGGTTTCGTCTGAAACCTCATCCACTTGTCCGGCTCTCAGTGTGAGCGACTGAAAGATGCGTGCATCCTGACGTGTATGGAAGCCCAGTTTAATCTGGTAATCTGTTCTCGAAAAACCGGTATTGCCTCCACCGTCAAGCTGCTTAAATCCATTGGAGCCAAACTGAAACGTCTCAACCAGGTAAGAGACATGCTCATGCCGGTCACCTACCCAGGCGTGCAAATTCCTGGTGCCGTGGCTGCCTCCCCATAACCTGACCCTACCGGCCAGGCTTTCCGGAATACGGGTAGAGATCAGATTGATGGCTCCTCCGGTGGTATACGGACCATACTTTATCTGGCTGCTGCCTTTTAACACCTCCACCCCCTCTAAACGACCAAACGTTGGAAAATAGTAAGCTGCCGGAGCTGCATAAGGAGCCGGAGCAATCAACACACCATCCTCCATCACGGTAATCTTTGTATTGCGCTCAACACCGGTACCCCGCAACCCAATGCTGGGACGCAACCCAAAACCATCCTCATCCTGTATGTTCACCCCGGGAATATTGCGCAATGCCCTGTTAGGGTCTGTGTAATTGAACCGCTCCAACTCACGCATCGACATGTGAGCAACGGAACCAGTTACATCCCTGATACCCTGACGACCAACAATCTGGACACCATCCAAGGTCATTAAATCAAACGTCATCTCCACAACCAACTCCAATGTATCACGTCCATTCACCTCTATGCGCTGATATACGGGCTTATAGCCAATATAGCTAACCATCATGGAAAAATCCTCAGCACATGGCAACCGCAGCAAAAAACCACCCTCGCCATTCGATGTAACCACTCGCGGCAACCCATCTATCGATATGTGTGCACCGCTGAT
>SKPS01000280.1 GCA_007119395.1 Lentimicrobiaceae bacterium | reverse complement strand
GCATTCATTTCGTGCTTTGCGTTTAAGTCTTTTTGTGCTGACGCTGCTTTTTTAAACGCAATGATCGCAAAGGATTCGCAAAGATCGCTATGGGAGAGAAATGATATTCTGTCCCTACGGGACATAGCATGGTTTGAGGGTGATTCCCACATTCCCACATTCTCACATTCTCACATTCTCACATTCTCACATCCCCACCACCACCTTCCTGGTGATCACCTTTTGCCCCACTGTCACCCTGGCGAGATACATTCCTCCGGAGAGATTTGAGATATCCAACGCAGCAGTTTGGGTCTGCGGGTGCCATTCCGCCACCAGCCGACCGTGGATGTTATAGAGTTCGATGGAAGTGATATTATCGGTTGACTCTTTCATCTCGAAATTTACCACCGAGGAGGCGGGGTTTGGGTAGATCAGGAGCTCCCGGTTTTGCAGTGCCTCTTCAATCCCCACATACCCGAAAAGTGTCTCTCTGCAGAATTCATCATTCGAAACATTCAGGTCCACCAGACCGTTGGGGTGGTTGGTGTGGATGCAGATGGTGCGTATGACCTGATTGCCCTGGGCGGATGTCTGGCCCCGGTGTATGGCGCCCAGCGAGAGCCACATCGAGTCGCCGGGGGCGAGGTTCAGGTTGTGGAATGACTTCGCAAAAACAGAAGGGTTCGCCATAACAGACATACCATTGTATCTGGTTATGCGACAACTGTGCAGGGTGTCGGGGCCGTAGTTTTTGATCAGCACATCTGCTTCCAGTCGGGTGTGGTGTAGTGATACCCCCGGAGAAACGGGTGAAACCTCAACTTTCACGGGAACCAGATTTATAACACCGATATCGGTTCTGTTGAGGGGGACGTTCTGGGTTGAGTTCATGGAGTAGTTCAGGAATCGAACGGCACTGAATTCGGCCAGGTTGAATGTGATGCCGGCTGAAAGGTGAAGGTCATTAAAATCAACAAAAGCACCTTGGCTGATCGATTCGGGAATGTTCAGTGTGCCGGTGACTTGCAGTTGCCGGTTGAGGGTGATTACATGGATGGTGTTTCCAGTATGGCTCAGGAAACGGATGTATTGAGAGTCAATTTTCAGGTTTTTGAAGGATGAAAAACCGGGAACATCAGATGCATCTATCGGTTGCAGGTTGCCGGTGAAAGAGAAGATGCTGTCAAGCGTGAGCACATACAGAGTGTCGTTCATGCTGCTGATCCCTTGAATCGGTGTGCTGAAAGTCATGGTGTGAATAAGCATTCCGGCACTATCAAACCCCATCAATGAGTCATTTCTGAAGCCTGTTACTGCAAAACCGCTCAGTTCGGCAAAGCCCTCAATCATTGGTTCGGCGATCAGCATACTGTCTGTGACCACACCTGCAGGTGAGATGGTATATACCCATGATCCGGTGGATGAGGTGTGGTTCAGCAGCAGATCGCCGGAGGGCAACAGGGTAAAACCACTGAAAGGGATATTGAAGATGTCGTTCAACACCCACTCTTTGTTCCAAACCACGTTGCCCGCGCTGTCGCGCTTTATTAAAAAGGTAAAAAGACCATCAAACGGGTGGGCACAGTGGGTTTCGGCATGTCCGAACAGATAGAGTCCGCCATCACCGGCAGGAACAATTTGCAGGGAGTGGATACACATTGCAGCGTCGGGGTCTAACACCACGTCCCACACAATGTTTCCCAGTGTGTCGATTTTCTTCAACTTCGTGGATCTGCCGTAGCCTGCAAAATCAATGGTGCCGGTATGTCCCTCGTGAATCATCAGGTAGGTATAGATGCCATCGCAGGCGATTCCCTGAACATGCTGGTAGTATTCATCGTTGAAACCCAGCTCAGCGTTGAGCCCCTGGCTGTGGCTCAGTTGTGCTGTCAGGATGAAGGCAATAAGGGTGATGATTTTTTTCATGGTGGTTGGTTATTTGTTTTTATCCTGACAAATATAAAGAGAAAAACGTTGCAATGGGGGGGGGAATGGTTTTTTTTTCACCGCAGATTTCGCAGATTTTCGCAGACTTTTTCACCGCAGATTTTTTCACCGCAGATTTACGAGTGTTACTTAGTGTTGGCGAATCACAAGGTTGAGGATTGAAAAAAGGGACACCCCGAAGCGTGTCCCTTAATTTATCCGTTCACCGTTTACGGTTTCCGGTTCACCCCAAGGTATGCCTTGGGGCTACAGTTTGTCCTGGATTACCTCGATCAGTTCGGGCAGGTCCATGCCGAGTGATTTGAGGTGTTCGATGGTGGGGACACCATTTTTGGTCCACCCTCTTCTCTTGTACACGGCATCCACGAGCTGTTCGTAGCGGTCTTCGCGGTAGGTGCGCATGGCAGCTACTTTCTCTTCGGTTGACATCCCTTCGGGGTTGATACCCACCTGCTCTTTGAGCTGGGTGTCATAACGCTCAGCGCGGGATTCGTACTCCTCCACTGTAACAGGGCCTGCCGCACGATAGGGCTGTTTGTCGTGAACGCGGAGTCCGTAGCCACGGCGGATGTTGAAGATGCGCTGGAAGTTATAGACCCGCTCGCTCTGACGGATCAGCTCCTCTTTGTCGAACGGCTTGCCTGTAACCGCTTTGTAGATGGTGACGTAGTTGTCTACGTGCTCCGGCACCTTGGCGGGCTCGTCGGTCTCGGCGTTGTTTTCGGGCTCCACATCGTTCCAGGGGAGTTTACACAGCCCCTGCAGTCCGAACCAGGTGCGGAACATCGGGAAATAGTGCAGCGCTTCCGCTTTGTCTTCGAACGTGGGGATCTGGTTGTTCACCATGTCCATAAAAATCAGCCACGCTTCGTCGTGCTGAGGCCCTTTGTTGGTGAGGGCAAAGCCACCCTGCTGCGCCAACGACTCTTTGGAGACATACTCAGAGTATTCCAGTCCTTTGTTTTCCATACCGATATCCTGCATAAAGGCGGGGTCGCCCCATCCTTTTTCAGCAAACATCTCTTTCATCTTCCTCACACCCATACCGGCAATCACACCGAACCCTTCACCGCGTGCCAACTGGTGCAGCAGTTCCATGGCCGAGTCAGCATTGCCGAAGTTGAGTTTCAGACCACCGGTACGCTCTTCGTTCAGGATGCCATTTTCATAACACTCCATTACAAATGCCACCAGCGTGCCCCATGTGATGGTGCAGATGCCGTAGGTGTCGCAATAGAAGTTGGCTTCGATGATGAAGTCGGGGTTGAAGATGCCGCAGTTGGAGCCGAGTCCACCCGCGTTCTCATATTCAGGCCCGTCAACAATCACTCTCTGTCCGGCGTAGGGGCCGGTACGGAGCAGGTACTCATCCACACCTTTGGCGCACGACATGTTACAGCCGATCCAGCAGCCGTCAGGTACACCCTGCGTGAAGAGGCGCTTCCATACATCACCGTGAATAGCATCGGCATCTTTGTGGCTGCCGTATTTGAAGTTGTTCACCGGCAACAGATCGTAATCGTTCATGATGTTCACCAGGTGGGCAGTCCCTTTGGTGCGCATTTCCGATTGGCTGTCGTCAAGCTCACGCATCTCCTTGTTGAAACGCTTGCCACGCTCCATGATCGCCTCCAGATCCACCACATTGTTCAGGTTCCCTTTGATACCAGGCACCTTGGCCACCAACGCCCTGATCCCTTTGTCACGGAATACGGTACCGATGCCACCACGTCCCGCCTGCTTCAGACGCACCTTTTTCCGCTTAGAGTCATAAAAGCTGAAGTTCAACATCCCAATCAGCGAGTGCTCAGCCGCGGCTCCGGATGAAACCACCGCTACATTTTTTTTGTCTTTCTCATCATCAGCATAGATCTCTGTCAGAACCTCTGCCAGCTCATGGCTGTCGGCAGGATAGTCGGCAGGGATCTCCTCGAAACGGATCTTTCCGGTGGTGCCGTCCAATACAATGATCAGGTCCTTGTCGGTTTTATGTTGCAGTTCAATGGCATCAAATCCACAGAACTTCAAAAACGGACCATAAAACCCACCCACGTTGCTGTCGATTGGAATATCGGTCTGAGGTGAAATCGACACGCAGATCGACTTACCTGTACCTGAGTACTGGGTGATACCGGCGATGGGGCCGGGGGAGATGATGATCTCGTTTTCCGGATCGTTCCACTTCGTATCGGGCTTTGTGCCGTCCCACAACAAACGCAAACCGTAGCCGCGACCGCCTACAAATTTCTCCTTCATCACCTCGGGCACATCCTTAATGGTGGGCTCCAGCGAATCCAGGTTGATATACAATATCTTGTCGGTGTAACCCTTGTCAATCGGGGTCACAGTGTAATCGACCTCCTTGAGAAGCCGGTGTTTCTGTTTTAATGCATCAATGTTCATCTTACTTAAATTTATGTTGATAATAGGGTATTGCGTTCCGCAGCGGGCAAAGTTAGTCAATTCGTTTGAGAGCAAAAACGAAATCGAAGAAAATCAGATATGTAAAGCATTGCATATCGACATAAGCGGGTACTTTTTTTCATCAGACATGCTGATCCAAAGGAAAATGGTTATACCTTTACCATTGCATTTGAATCTTAAAAACCACACGTTCATGACACGAGTCTATGGTAGGTTTGCCGCGCCGGTAGTTTTATTTACAGTTTTATTGGTTATTGCTGTTGTAAGGGCTGGTGGTGGCGATCAGTTTCACAAGCCGGATCCCGGTTTTCGCAACTGGATTTCAGCGTATAGTTCCGGGGTCTTGTCAACAGGTTCTGCGATCAGAATACGATTATCGGAGCCATTTGCTGATTCGTTAATGGTTGGTCAGCCGGGTGACGGTGCCCTTTTCGCTTTTTCGCCTTCGGTTTCGGGTGAGGTGATATGGGTTGACTCCCGTACGGTTGAGTTTCGGCCGGATGGTCGTTTCAGGGCAGGCACCTCATACACCTGCACCTTTCATCTGGGGCGGTTAAAGGGTGTTCCGGATGCTTTTCGTGAGTTTGTTTTCTCTTTCCATACGGTACGTCAGAGCTACGAGGTTCGTTTGGATCCCCCTGTGATACCGGAGGGTGCCACGGGTATATACCGTGTAACGGGCACCTTGAATACGGCTGATATTGCTGAAGCAGAGGAGGTTCATCGCATGATTACAGCGATGTATGTTCGGGGCAGGAGCAAGGAACAGGTTCCGGTTCGGTGGGTTGAGAGTGCAGGTGCTACCTCGTTCAGGTTTGTGATTGACAGCCTGGAGCGCACAGCGTTGTCGGCAGAGCTTGTTGTGAGTCACCAGGGCTCACCCATTGGCGTGAGGCACCGTGGAGAAGAGCGCATGTCGCTTCCCGGTACGGAAGCATTCGAGGTGTTGGATGTATCTGTAGACCACAATCCGGATGCACGGGTGGTGATCACATTCAGTGATATCCTGAATCCGGTGATGGATTATGATGGCTTGGTGAGGTTGGGCCGTTTGCGGAACCTGGGCTTTACGGCCGACGGCAACAGACTGTACGTATATCCCGGGCAAAGACGTACCGGTGAGCATACACTGGTGGTAGAGTCTTCCATACGCAGCCTTTCAGGTAAACAGCTTGGCAATACCATCAGCCGCACCGTGAATTTCGAAGAGCTGAAGCCTGCTGTCCGCATGGTAGGTGAGGGGTCTGTATTACCCAGTTCCAATGGGTTGATGTTTCCGTTTGAAGCTGTTCATCTCAAGGCGGTGGATGTGAGAATCGAAAAGATTTATGAGCGCAATGTGCCACAGTTTTTACAGGTGAATGAGTTAAGTGGATCGGGGCAGATGTCCCGCGTCGCCATCACTGTATATGAAGAGAAAATCGACTTGACGCAGCTGTCCAATGTTGCGGCCGACTTTGGCCAATGGAATCGATATGCGTTAGACCTATCGGAATTGATTGCGCCTGAGCGGGGAGCCATCTATCGTGTGGTGTTGTCGTTTCAGCGGGAATATTCCACCTGGCCTTGCGGCGATGTGGAATTGGCTGATGATCCACTGACACTTTTAGATCCTGTGGTCACCCAAGCGGTTGATCAAACGTGGAGTTTTACCTCTGATCATGAACGTGAGTGGTATCGTTATGGTGATTTCAGATGGTCTGAAAGGAACAACCCCTGTTCCAACTCCTATTACTATTGGAAGTCGGTTTCGCGGAATATCCTCAGTTCCGATCTGGGGCTGATAGCCAAAGCCGGTAGCGATGGCAATTTGTTGTGTTTTGTCACTGACATCATCACTGCGAAACCGTTGGAAGGAATTGAGCTGGAGGTGATGGACATGCAGATGCAGGTTATGGATATTGCTCAGAGTGACCGGGAGGGTCGTGCTGAATTTTCTTTGGACCGTAGGCCTTTTCTGGTGATTGCCCGAAGGGGCGAAGAGCGGGGTTATCTGAAGCTTGGTGATGCCAACACCTTGTCGGTTAGCTTGTTTGATGTTGATGGAAGGAATGTGCGCCAGGGCATCAAAGGATATCTTTACGCTGAGCGGGGTGTGTGGCGCCCCGGCGATTCAATGTTTGTCAATTTTATTCTTGAAGACAAGCGTGGTGTGTTGCCTGATGATATTCCGGTGATGTTTGAGTTGCTGGATCCCCAGGGGAATGTTGTGCAACGCAAGGTCTCTTCAGATCCTGTGGGTGGTATTTACCCTTTCCATGTGGCCACGCTGGAGTCATCACCAACGGGCAACTATCTGGGCAGGGCCTATTTGGGCAACCAAACCTTTTCGCGATATTTCAAGGTTGAGACAGTAAAGCCGAACAGGCTACGAATTTCTCTTCAATTTCCTGATGACAGAATCGATGCGACCACAGGCACTGCTGGCACCCTGGAGGCCCGGTGGTTACACGGAGCCAAAGCGCCCGGTTTGCGAGCGGATGTAACCATGATGCTGGCCAGTGGGCGTACCACTTTTGCCGGGTATTCAGGGTATGTCTTTGATGACCCCACCGTGGAATTGCAGACGGAGGCCACGGTGGTATTTAACGGGAACCTCGACGACGAGGGATTTGCCACGGTGCAGCCCTCTATCGGCACGCTGAAGGCTCCCGGGGTGTTGAGTGCGTTGTTCACCACACGTGTTTTCGAGCCCGGTGGTGATTTCAGCATCAACACGGTTACGGTTCCTTACTATCCGTATCGTAGCTATGCCGGCTTGTGGGTGCCGGGTGGCGAGGGGTGGTTTGATGTATTGGAGACAGGCAGGCAGCATCAGTTCAGGGTAGCAGGTGTAAGAGCCAATGGAAGGCCGGTGACCAATCGCAGGTACCGGGTTGAGATCTATCGTATCGACTGGCGTTGGTGGTGGCACAACAGTGCCCGCGGGCTACCCCATTTCTTGTCCAATACCGAGGCGATCCCTGTGTTTACTACTGAGACGCTGATCAGCAACGGGCGAGGCAGTTTTGACTGGGGTGTTGGTGATGCTGAGTGGGGTCGTTATCTGATACGTGTCACTGACCCGTCAAGCAACCACAGCACGGGTCAGGTGGTGTACATGGACAGGGCTGGCTGGGGTCGCCGGCCGGGGCAGATGCGTGACGGAGCCTCCATGTTGTCGATTTCTACTGACAAAGAGCGTTACCGTGTTGGAGACGTGGCCATGGTGGTGATCCCTTCGGCGCCGGAGGGGAGAGCGCTGGTGAGCATAGAGAGTGGCACCAGTGTGTTGCATACCGAATGGGTGAAAACCGACAGTGGCACCACCCGGATCCCGTTGAAGATCACCCCGGAGATGGCTCCCAATGTGTATGTTCATATCACCTTGATTCAGCCACATCATCAAACACACAACGACATGCCGATACGCCTTTACGGTGTAGTGCCTGTTATGGTGGAGGATCCTCAGACCCGGCTTGCGCCGGTGTTGCTCATGGACGAGGCATGGGAGGCTGAGAGTCGTGTCACGGTTCGTGTGCGTGAAAGTTCCGGGCGCCCGATGGCCTACACCCTCGCCGTGGTCGACGAAGGGTTGCTTGACCTGACTGGCTTTCAAACGCCCAATCCATGGAACCACTTCTATGGCAAGGAGGCGTTGGGTGTGCGCACGTGGGACCTCTTCTCAGAAGTGATTGGCGCCTTTGCCTCAGGGTTTGATCGAATGATCAGCATTGGTGGTGGTGACACACGCATCGACCATGACAAGCAGCGACAGCAGAGGTTCCCGCCGGTGGTGAAATTCCTGGAGCCGCTGTATCTCGAGGCGGGTCAAACGGCTGTGCACTCCTTGCAGTTGCCGCAGTATATCGGCTCAGTCAGGGTGATGGTGGTGGCTGCGCACCAGGGAGCGTATGGTCATACCGAAAAAACGGCAGCGGTACGCAGCCCTTTGATGGTGCTGGGTACGCTACCCCGTGTGGCCAGCCCCGGCGAAACGATACAGGTGCCGGTGAATGTATTTGCCATGGACGACAGGGTGCGCAATGTCAGGGTGTCTGTTCGCCCCGGCGGACTCTTTGAAGCAGCAGGGGAGACCACCCAAAACGTCACCTTCCAACGACCCGGAGATCAGATGGCTCATTTCACCCTGAAGGTAAAAGAGCAAACAGGGATGGCGTCTCTCGATATCGTGGCGGTGAGCGGCAACCGAAGGGCGCGACAAACCATCCACCTGGAGGTGCGTAACCCCGTCCCGATGCAGGTGCGCAGGTATGAGGTGGCAATACCACCCGGTGAAACATGGAGCGAAGAGATCGCACTCCATGGTATCCCCGGCACCAACAGTGCGCAAGTCGAATTTTCCGGAGTGCCTCCCCTGAACCTCAATCATCGCCTCGACTTCCTGATACGGTACCCTCACGATTGTCTGGAACAGATCCTCTCCGCAGCATTCCCGCAGTTACTTATGAGGGACCTGATAGCACTTGACCGGCGGTCAGCCGCTGAGGCAGATCATAACATCCGGCAGGCCATATCGATGTTGCATCGCTATCTTTCTGCTGATGGTGCCTTTACCTATTGGCCCGGTGGCCACTTCACCAATGAGTGGGTCAACAGCTACGCGGGTCATTTTATGCTGGAAGCTGAAAAGAGGGGCTTTGCCCTTCCGCCCGGTTTTAAGCAGCGTTGGCTCAACAAACAACGACGGCTTGCCAACGCCTGGTCACCCGAGACACTGATGCCGCGTGCTGATCTGGTTCAGGCATACAGGTTATATACCCTGGCGTTGGCTGGTGTGCCCGATATCGGAGCCATGAACAGGCTGCGTGGCTACCAGGGCCTTTCACTACAGGCTCGCTGGCGACTCGCCGCTGCCTATGCCGCCGCCGGCAGGGACAATGCGGCCAGACGGCTCGTGGCAGCAGCCAACACCAACGTGCCCCCCTACCGTGAACACCGATTTACTTTTGGAGATCATTGGCGCGATAAAGCCATGGTGCTTGAAACGGCCGTGATGATCAACCGGGAAAGTCTCGCAGCTTCCCTGGCAAAAGAGCTCGCCAACGAGCTCAACAGCGACAGATGGCTTAGCACCCACACCACAGCCTATGCCCTGATCGCCATGGGGCGTTTCTATGATCAATACGATGTGGCCAAAGGGATCCAGGCATCCTATACATGGGATGGCACCTCCCATCAGGTAGAAACCGAAACCCCGTTTGCCTCCGAAGAGATAACCGGTATATCACACCTGACAGGAAACAGAAAGATACAGGTGGCCAACCATGGAGAAGGCACCCTCTATGTTACCGTGAGAGTCACCGGGATCCCGAAACCGGGTGAAGAACAGGCATCAGCCAGAGGACTGAGAATGGCCATAAGCTATCAACTCGCTGACGGCTCACGAATCAGACCCGATCAGATCAAACAAGGAACCGACTTCGTGGCACAAGTGACCATCACCAATACCACAAGAAACCCTGTTAATGAACTGGCCCTTATACACATGGTTCCCTCAGGATGGCAAATCCACAACCCACGTCTAGGAAGCGCAACCACCGCAGCAGATGACCCCGCCCTGAAAACAGGGTTTAACTACCAAGACATCCGCGACGACAGAGTGCTGACCTACTTCAACCTGAATCCCGATGAGTCTGTCACTGTTTATGTGATGCTCAACGCTACCTATGCCGGGAAATTCTACCTGCCGGCAATCCATTGCGAAGCCATGTACGATGCCGATGTGTATGCGCAAAGTACCGGCCGATGGATCGAAGTGGTGAAATAGGAAATGCCGGAGAATTGTTTTAATTTTGTCATGATCAAAAAGAGAAGAGCAAGATGAGAAAATATGTATTGGTTTTTTTAATGTTGATGTTCAGTGTGTTGATGTTGAAGGGGCAGTATGTGGAGGTGGACATCAGGCACCCTGCATCCTGTCGCACCGGTGACCGGTGTATTGTTGATGTGGTGATTACGAAAGAGGATGTTTCAGGGTTTGCCAGGTTTCAGCAGGTGCTTCCTGAAGGGGTATCTGCTGAGGTGATTGAAGATGGAGGAGGTGAGTTTATCTTTGAGCGTCAACGTGTTGCCTTTATCTGGCTTCGGCTTCCTGAGCAGGAGCAGGTCAGGATCTCCTATCGGTTGGTTTTCAACTCCTCGGTTGTAGGGCATTACGAAATCACTGAAGGGCTCTTCTCTTACCTTGTTGACAACAGGACCCGGCGCTATGAGCTGGATCCGCTGCCTGTATCGATCAACAAAGCTCCTTTGCCGCGACGGGCAGTAGCCGAAGAGGCTGCTTCAAAAGAGGATCAGCCGGTGGCAGCAGAGGTTCCACGGGCTGACGAGCAAACGGAGACAGAGAAGAAGCCGGAAAGGATGGCCGACGAGCGCCATAAGGTGGCCAAGCCAGAGCCGGTGACCACTGATCACAAAGCGTCACAGGTGTCAGAGGGAGTTGGGATTGAAAAAGTGACCGCTCCGGAACCGGACCACGATCAACCTGTCCGTGATACGATGCCGAAAGAGCAACCTGTTACAGAGCGAAAGATCACTCCTCCGGCAGAAGAAGCCCCTGTTACAGAGCGAAAGATCGCTCCTCCGGCAGAAGAAGTACCTGTTACAGAGCGCACCGAACCGGTAAAGGAGAAGCCTGAACCCATCAAGGTGTCTGAAAGGAAGGTTGATCTCACCGAAGCACCTGAAAAGCATGTGCCTGAAGTGGAGGCCGTAAAACAGCAGGAGGTTGTTACGGCTCCGGTTAAAGAGGAGGCTGTGGCACCTGTCAGCACCGGTTCTGAATACAGGGTGCAGATTGTCGCGTTGCGGACAAACCGTCCGGTGGAGTCAGTGAGAAATCAGTTCAACCTCTCGGAACAGGTGTTTGTTGAGTCAGCAGATGGTTGGTACAGATATACCTTTGGGCCGTTCAGAACCAGAGCAGAGGCAGACGAGGCCAGGGCCGCGTTTGCCAACAGAACAGGTGGTAACGCCATGGTGGTGAAATACCGTGATGGCGTCAGGGTTCGTTGAGGCACCCGTCCGGGCTGAAAACTAACAGAAACCAAAACTGTGTCTATGAAAAAGTGTCATCAACTCATCGTTTTCATGTGCAGTGTGCTTTGCGCTCTTGTCTGTTTCAGCCATGGTACAGCTCTTTCTCAGGAACCTGCTGATTCAGTAACCATCGAAACAACAACATACCGCATCACAAAATATTACCAGGTGGGAGCCTCTACCGGAACGCTCAGGCTGTTTGGAGACCTGCCTTACGACATCAACCCTTCGCTGGCGCAGAGACTTGGTGGCGAGCTGTACTTCAACTATGGCATCACCCCATCCATGACCCTGGGCGTAGCGCTGATTACCGGTTCGCTCTTTGGGGAGATCCGGTCCGACTCCTCTTCAGAAGTGTTCTCAAATATCAACGTGAAAACACCTGTTGTGGCTCCGCAGATTCGTCTGGGATATCACTTTGGAGGCCATTTCAGAAAAGGGTTGCCAGGCACCATCCAACCATGGGTCTATGCCGGAGTACAATGGCTCTTCTTTAAACCACTCGCTGACATGGTCAACAGTGACGGAATCCCATACCACTACTGGAGCGACGGAACCATCCGCGATCAACCCGAAAACATCGAAAACATCGGCACAGCCGCATTCCTCAACAGAAACTACATCTACGATACCGACCTGCGATCTGCCAACCTCGATGGATTTGGTAACTACCCCCGCAATGCCCTCGCTTTCCCTGTGGGCGCAGGAATCGATCTGAATGTAAGCAACCTGCTTACTATATCTTTCGGCACATCGTGGCACTATACACTGACGAATCACCTTGACAATATCACAGAGAAAAGCGGAGAGAACAATCCAGCCAGAGCCATCGGCAATAAAAACAACGACTCGTTCCTCATGTTCCACCTTGGCCTGTCATTCAAACACATAGAAGCGGATAAAAGCACCACCCGAAGCATCATCGTGTTGCCGACACCCAGATTGCCGGAAGATTTTAAGCCGTTCGATGTGAACGAAGACGGGGTGATTCAACGTGAAGAAGTGTTGAGGGCGATCAACGAATTTTTCAATGGAGAGAGCCCGCATTCAGCTGAAATGATACAACTGCTGGTCGATTTCTTTAATGTGCAACAACCAAAAGACCAAAGAATTATATATTAAATCAAACAGTTTTTGCAATAACAACACACCCTTTGTGGTTTGTTTTTGTTATCTTGTAAAACAAACGATAAAAGAGGGAATAATGAAAGTAAACAAGTTTTTTCTACTGTGTATGGTGAGCGGGGTGCTGCTGTTTGGGGGCGTTTCCTGCAACAAAGAGACCGGCAAAGTGAACATCTTCACATTGCAGGATGACATAGACCTGGGCAATCAGCTTGCCGAGGAGATCGCCAATGATCCGGTCAATTTCCCACTGTTAAGCCGAACGCAATATCCAGAGGCGTATGAGCGCCTTGACAGCATTTTGGATGCCTTTCTGGCAACCGGCCATGTGGCCCATGCCGATGCGTTCCCCTGGACGGCTTACATCATTCACAATGATTCACTGATCAACGCATTTGCCACACCCGGCGGGCATGTCTATTTTTACACTGGATTGATCAAGGCGCTTGACAATGAGGCGATGTTTGCCGGGGTGGTGGCCCATGAGATGGCTCATTGTGCTTTGCGTCACAGCACCGATCGCCTTACCCGTCATTATGGACTGTCGATGTTGCTGGCTGTGGTGTTGGGCGAGAACCCCTCCATGCTGGCCAAGATTGCATCTGAGATTGGGAGTGGACTCGCTTCGCTGGCCTACAGCAGGAGGCAGGAGTATGAGGCGGATGAGTTTGCTGTGAAATATATGAGCAGCACGGAATACCACCCAATGGCACTGGCTGATTTCTTTACGAAGCTGGAGGATATGCCACATCCCCCCACCTTTTTAAGCACCCACCCTTCACCAGAAGATCGTATGGAGAAGATTGAAGAGGCATGGATTAAATATGGCTCTCATGTAGGTGAGTATTTTGAGGATCGTTACCAGGCGTTCAAGAACTCACTCCCTTAGGTATAACATGTATCAGTGGTTCAGGCGAATGCATGCAAAGTGGAGGGGTTGGAAGAGCACACCCGCTTTGCTGTTTGCGGCGCGCCTGATCACGATAGCGGCCATGCTGTTCGGCTGGTTTTGGCTCTCATTGCCGGACCCTTTGTTTCGTCATAACTACTCCACGGTGGTGACCGGACATGATGGTTCGTTGCTGAGTGCAAGGGTGGCTGATGATGAGCAGTGGCGTTTCCCTGTTGCCGACTCTCTGCCATACAAGTATGTCGTGGCACTGCTGGTGTCTGAGGACAGGAATTTTCTCATGCACCATGGGGTCTATTACCCTTCGTTGCTCAGGGCGGCATGGGAGAACATGCAGGCCGGTCGCATTGTGAGGGGTGGCAGCACCATCACCATGCAGGTGGTAAGGTTGTCACGTGGTAATCCCCCCCGCACCCTGCCACAAAAGTTTGTTGAAGTGTTGCTGGCGTGGCGGTTGGAGCTGACCACCAGCAAGGTGGATATTTTGCGGTTGTATGCTGCGCATGCACCTTTCGGAAGCAATGTGGTGGGGCTGGAAGCCGCCAGTTGGCGCTATTTTGGGAAGCCCCCTTCAAACCTCACCTGGGCTGAGAGCGCCATGCTGGCCGTGCTGCCCAACAACCCCGGAAGGATTTACCCGGGAAGGAACTCGGAACTGCTGAAGCAGCGACGTGATCATCTGC
>SKPS01000110.1 GCA_007119395.1 Lentimicrobiaceae bacterium | reverse complement strand
ATGTGCTGATCCCGAAAAATCGAAAACCTATGGTTTTCTGATTTTTCGAGGATTCTCGAAAAACTAAGAAATCGAAGATTTCTGGTTTTTCGGAATGTGCTAATGTGCTGATGTGCAAATGTTTAGCACACTAAAACAAAAAACAATCAAACAAACTAACAGTAAACTAGTTAGACAATTAGACGGTTAGACGATTCAACGATTCAACAATTAACCATTTCAACAGATTTTATTATCTTTGTCCGAACGGGTAGTAATTCCCGCCGGAATGATAATCATTGAACACTAATTAAAAGGAGTTGTTATGAAAAGAGTGAATGTGTTTTTTAAGATGGTAATGGTGCTGACGATGGCTTTCGCCATGGTGTCATGTCAGCAGGGAGAGTTAACGCAAATAGCAGATGATATGGAAAAGGAAGAGAAAATGTCTAAGGGTCGTGTAGCGGTTTTGGTTGCTGATGGTTTTCACGACGGTGAGGCGTACATGCCGATGGGATTTCTGTTGAACAACGGATTTGATATCACGGTAATTGGCCCGGAGCCGGTGATGGTAACTGCTTACAACAGTGATTTTACCATTCAGATTGAAAGAAGTGTCAGGGATGTGACACCAGACGACTTTGATGCATTGGTGCTTCCCGGTGGAAAAGGGCCTGCTTTGTTACGCGAAATACCGGAAGTGGTTGACTTCGTGGCGGCTTTCAATGAAACCGGCAAACCCATTGCTGCCATTTGTCACGGTCCGCAAGTGCTCATCACCGCCGGATTGGTGGAAGGGATGACATGTACTGGTGTGTCAGGCATCCAGGACGAACTCGAAGAAGCGGGTGCCACATATATCGACGAGCCGCTGGTGATATCCAATAACATCATCACCTCAAGGGTTCCGAAAGACCTATATCCTTTCTCTAATGCCATTGTAGAGGCCTTGAGCAAGAAGTAAACAGGGTGATATTTGCTCATTTTTTTTTGATGACCTGAACTCCTGAGGGTGTGATGGTTAAGTGGGCTTTGCAACAGGAGGGCAGTGCGTGACTGTTTATGCTTTTCATTTCATGGAAATCATGCTATCTTTGCATAAAGAAACATTCACAGTATGGACCTGAAAAAGATTTTATCGATTGGTGGGAAGCCGGGCCTTTACCGCATGGTAGGGCAGACGAAAACCGGCTTTGTGGTGGAGTCATTGACCGACGGCAAGAGGATGCCTGCTTTTCCATCCCAGCAGGTGAGTTCCCTGGAGGAGATCTCAATTTACACCACCGGGGAGGACATGCCGTTAAAAGACGTATTCAAGCGGATTTTCGACAAGGAGTCGGGAGGTAAAGCGCCTGATCACAAAGCCGACAAGTCGGTGATCGAATCCTACTTCGAGGAGGTGCTGCCTGAGTTCGATCGTGACCTGGTTCGTCAGTCCGATATCCGGAAGGTGTATCGTTGGTACAATGAACTGCTTGATGCCGGGCTGATGGAGTTTTCTGAGGAGGAGCCGGAGGAGGTAGATGGTGATAAGGAGCAGACTGAAGCTAAGCCGGAGGATGCTGAATCACCCAGCAACGGTGACAACAAAGAGGATGTCTGACCTGGTATTTCATATATCAACAACGCTTACCCAACAGAGATGAAGAAGGTTACCGATTTCCATGTGGTGGAGGTGCAGCACCTGAGCCATGACACCTTTATTATAGTATTACAGGGCACGGAGCCTGTTATTGCAGTGCTTCCCGGGCAGTTTGCCGAGGTGGAGGTGCCGGGTTCACCAGAGGTATTTCTCCGCCGACCTTTATCGGTTCATGGATGCGATCCTGTTGCCGGCACCATCAGCTTCTACGTGAAGGTGGTGGGCAAAGGCACCGCCAGGATGTCGGAGCTGCTTCCCGGTGAGAAGGTCTCTGTGATCTATCCCCTGGGGAACCATTTCACCATCCTCGAAGAGGGGAGGGTGCTGCTGGTGGGTGGCGGTACCGGTGTGGCCCCGATGCTGATGCTGGCCAACAAGCTCAAAAAGGCGGGTGCCGAACCGGTGATGATCATCGGAGGGCGGTCCGCTGCCGATATCCATATCTCCGATGCGTACCACGCTGTAGCTGAGATGCACGTCACCACCGAAGATGGCTCCCTGGGCGTGAAAGGGCGCGTCACCGACCACCCACTGCTCAAAGAGGAGTTCAACTTCAACCGCATTTACACCTGTGGGCCTGACCCCATGATGAAAGCACTCTCTGCCATCGCACGCGAAAAAGGGGTGGTGTGTGAAGCCTCGCTCGAAAATACCATGGCGTGCGGATTCGGTGCATGCCTCTGCTGCGTGGTGAAAACCACCGATGGCCACAAATGCGTATGCACCGAAGGGCCTGTGTTTGATACCACCTATTTAGAAAACTGGTAACCCATTACGTTATGGCTGACCTTAAGATTGATATTGGCGGACTCCTCCTGAAGAACCCTGTGATGACCGCCTCCGGTACGTTTGGTTACGGACCCGAATTCGATGACTTCATCAACGTGAGTGACCTGGGAGGGATCGTGGTGAAAGGGACCACCCTCGAGCACCGCGAAGGGAACAAGTACCCCCGCATGGCAGAAACACCCGCCGGAATGCTCAACTCTGTCGGACTGCAAAACAAAGGGGTGGACTACTTCGCCAAGCACATTTATCCCGCCATCAGTCATTACGATACCCATATCCTGGTCAATGTATCGGGATCGCGCGTTGAAGACTATGTGAAAGTGTGCGAGGTATTGAACGAGCTGGAGGGTATCCCCGGCATCGAGCTGAACATCAGTTGTCCCAATGTGAAGGAGGGGGGGATGGCGTTTGGCACCTCCTGCCCATCGGCACGGGAGGTGACCAAAGCGGTGCGCGCGGTGTATCACAAGCACCTGATGGTGAAACTTTCGCCCAATGTGACCAGCATTGCCGAAATTGCCAAAGTGGTGGAAGATGAAGGAGCCGACTCCCTCTCGCTGATCAACACCCTGCTGGGCATCGCCATCAACGCCGAAACACGCCGCCCGGTTCTCAGCACCATCACCGGCGGACTCTCTGGGCCCGCTATCAAACCCATCGCCCTCAGAATGGTGTGGCAAGTAGCCAACGCCGTGAAAATACCCATCGTGGGGATGGGGGGCATCATGAATGCCACCGACGCCATTGAGTTCATTCTTGCCGGAGCCTCAGCGATCCAGGTGGGTACCGCCAACTTCCTCGACCCAACCGTTACCATCAAAATCCTCCGGGGAATAGAAGAGTACCTCGACCGCCACAACGTTGCAACTGTCAAAGAACTCGTTGGGGCAATGGAGTGCTGTTAGGATGGCTTTTGGCTTTTGGCTTTTGGCTTTTGGCTGCATTAACGGGTTTTTTTTCACCGCGGATTACGCTGATTTACGCTGATTTTTTTTGACGGAGTTTTTGGCCCTGTACAATTAACATCTGTAAAGTAATCAGAATTTCTTACAAACCTTTTTATGCTACTAAGTGCTGATTAGTAAAGAGATCCCTTTTTATTAATTGATAATTAGCATCTATTGTTAGAAAAATAGCAGTGACAAGAAATCTGCGAAAATCCCGGTAATCTGCGGTATAGAGAACCCGATAGAGAAAGCCAACAGCCAACCGCCAACAGCCATTTCACCCCTCAACCTGATGGTTAGATAAATCGTCGATGAGTATCAGAGACTTAGAGAGAAGTAGATCGTTAGTAATCAGTACATTAACCCAAGCATCCAGAGCGGTATTTTACGGCCATAGCCAATTTCAAGGTCATCGGCCGCGATAATCATGTTGTCGGTCTGTTCCTTTGAACTCCATGTTTTCGATCTGCCTCCCACTTCAATCACCATATCATCCACCAGAAAATCACCATATGCCGGCGCAATAGGAGCGTAACCGGCATTCATCAGTTGATTCATCACGAAGGTCTCCCTGATACTCCCCCGGTTGGGTGACTCCAGGAAGGCATAAGCGGAATTTGGGTTCTCGAAAAAGATCTTCTCCGGCTTCTGCAGTCGGGAAGTGCCTTTGTTGAAAGCCTGGAGCGGGTTAATCAGT
>SKPS01000256.1 GCA_007119395.1 Lentimicrobiaceae bacterium | reverse complement strand
TTTCAATGCCTCAAGAACCACTCTGGTCTTGAATGCCGGACTGTGTTTCTTTCTTGTTGTTTTCATAGACAGGTTGTACGTTAAAGTTTAACTTATGTTCCTGTCCAAATTTTTAGGACCAGCTCACCCCTCCATCAAAAGGTTCTTATCGGAGGTTAAAGAAGGAGTAACAGCTATGACATTATGGACATATCAAGAGGTTGGCCATAATCAGGACGCAAAAAAAGAAGCAAAAGCGTTCAATTCCGAAAACGTATTTGCCACTCCCAAACCAGAACGGTTAATTGAACGCATAATCACACTGGCCACCAACCCCGGCGACCTTGTCCTCGACTCCTTTTTGGGTTCCGGCACCACGGCGACGGTAGCCCATAAAATGGGGCGACGCTGGATCGGCATCGAGCTGGGCGAGCATGCCAAAACCCACTGTTACCCCCGTTTGAAGCAGGTGGTGGATGGTGAGCAGGGGGGCATCAGCAAGGCGGTGAACTGGCAGGGTGGCGGTGGCTTCAAATTCTACACACTGGCGCCCAGCCTGCTGAAGGAGGATAAGTTTGGCAACCTGGTGATCAGCAAAGAGTACAGCCCCGATATGCTGGCGGCTGCCATGGCCAAGCACGAAGGGTTCAGGTACCAGCCCCATGAAACGGTATTCTGGAAACAGGGGCAGTCGAGCGAGATGGATTTCATCTTCACCACCACCCAGTTCATCACCCGCCACTTCCTGGATGCCATCGCCGAAGAGCTGAAAGGGGATGAGAGCCTGCTGGTCTGCTGCCTCCAGTTCGAAGCCGGCCTCGAAGAGGCATACCCCAACATCAACCTGAGAAAGATACCGCAGATGCTGCTGAACAGGTGTGAGTTCGGCAAAGATGACTACAGTTTCAACATCATACCCAGTCCGCTCGATGAGCTGCGCCCCCCACAGGATGAACGGATTACACCGGTACCTGAGAAACCGGCACCGGATCACACCACCCCCATACACGACCTGTTTAACCAACCCGAAGGATAAACCATGAACAGAAGAGTCAACTACATAACCAACCGCCTCAGCCTGCGTCCGCCACAGGAGGAGTCGCTGCAGAGTCTGGCGAAGCTGTATGATACCCTGCAGCCCAAAGTGAACAAGCGAACGGTGGGTCTGGAGGAGCAGCTCATGAAGGTACAGGAGCAATACCCCACCTGCACCGATTTCGAGCGCAACTTCCCCTCCCTCTGCTTTGCCCTCGCCACCGGCGTAGGAAAGACCCGCCTGATGGGAGCCTCCATCACCTACCTCTTCCTGGAGCATGGCATCCGCAACTTCTTCGTGCTGGCACCCAACCTCACCATCTATAATAAACTGCTCGAAGACTTCGCCAACCCGCAACACCCCAAATATGTGTTCCGGGGCATCGCCGAATTTGCCCAGAACCCGCCACGCATCATCAACGGTGACAATTACAACCAGCCGGTAGGGTTGGTGGAGAGCATCAACATCAACATATTCAACATCTCCAAGATCAACTCAGAGACACGTGGAGGGAGAGAGCCGCGCATCAAAAGGATGTCTGAATACCTGGGGGACTCCTACTTCAACTACCTCACCGGCCTCGACGATCTGGTGATCCTGATGGATGAATCACACCACTACCGCGCCGACCGAGGGATGACGGTGATCAACGAGCTCGATCCCATCCTGGGGCTGGAGTTCACCGCCACACCGCAGACACAGTCGGGCACTACCTACCGGAAGTTTAAAAATGTGGTGTATGAATACAGCCTGGCCAAAGCGATTGCCGACGGCTTTGTGAAGAAACCGGCCGTAGCCACACGCAAGGATTTCAACCCCGATCAATATTCCATCGCAGAACTGGACCGTTTGAAGCTGCTGGACGGGATCAGGCTGCACGAGAACACCAAGGCAGAACTTGCCATCTATGCCCGGGATCAGGGTGTTGCCGAAGTGAAACCCTTTATGCTGGTGGTCGCCACCGACACCACCCATGCCGCCCAACTGAAGGAGGTGATCCAACACCACGATTTCTTCGGTGGCTACTACCGCGACAAGGTAATGGACATACACTCCAGTCAGACCAGTTCAGAAAAAGATGAAAACATTGAGCGGTTGCTGGGGCTGGAGTCGCCGGAGAATCCCATTGAGATTGTGATCCATGTAAACATGCTCAAGGAGGGGTGGGATGTAACCAACCTTTATACCATTGTGCCGCTGCGCACTTCGGCCTCGAAAACCCTCACCGAGCAGACTCTGGGGCGTGGCCTCAGGCTCCCCTACGGAAAGCACACCGGAGATGATGCCGTGGACACCCTCACCATCGTGCAGCACGATAAGTTCCAGGCCATCGTGGATGAAGCCAGCAAACCCGACTCCATTGTACGGATTGAGAACATCATACAACTTGATCCCACAGATGATTACATCCGAAAGGAGGTGGTAACCAGTCACACCCGTTTCGACATGGATCTCATCATACGTCGCGGGCAACTGGAGAGCTTGGATGAGCCCACCCGCAAGAAGGAGGAGTTGAACATCAGGGCAGATGAGTTTATCCTGCCGTTTATTGATAAGATTGCTCCGCGGGTCACCTCTTTCACTGCCGAAGCCATCACTGCCGATGAGCACATCAACGAGTTTAAACGTGCCTACACCCGGCAGCTCGAACTGGAGGGGAACCTCTTCGCCAGCGAGATCGCGGAAGAAGCCACTGCACGTTATATGACCACAGCCCGGAACTTTGTGGAGAACACCATCCCCATCCCACGCCTCTCCATTGTCCCCTCCGGAGAGACCCGACTGGTGTTTGACGATTTTGAGCTTGACACCTCCGGGATGAACTTTCAGCCCGGCTCCGAAGATCTGCTCACCCATGAATTGCAAAGCGGAAAACAACGGATCGTGGTGGCCGGCCGGTTAGACGGGATGCCTGCCTACATGGAGAACCATATCATCTCGGCCCTTACCGACAAGCAGGAGATCTGCTACGACGACCACAGTGAATTGCTGTACAAGCTGAGTCATGCCGCCATCGGGCATTTCCGGTCGTACCTCTCCAACGACAGGGAGGTGCTGAATGTAGTGATGACCCACAAGTATCAGATTGCTGATTTGATCTACCAGCAGATGATGATGCCCGGGCACCACCACTTTGAGGGGGAAGGGTTTGAACGGCCGGTGATGACCGTTCGACCCTACACCGAAATCAGAGACTTTTCTGTATCCAAGAATCAGGGGGACCGGCTGTATGACTACAAGGAGCACATAGAGCCGGTATCGGCCATCCGCCAGAAGGTGTTCAGCGGGTTCACCAAAGCGTTCCATCAGGCGTACAAATTCGACAGCAAGACCGAAAAGGATTTCGCCTTTATCCTTGAGAGCGACGCCCAATGCATCAAATGGCTTAAGCCGGCGTTATCGCAGTTCAACATCTATTACGGTCGCCCCTCCAGGCAGTACACCCCCGATTTCATCGTGGAGACCCCGGAGTTCATTGCCATGGTAGAGACCAAGAAGCGGGATTCGATAGATGATGCCGAGGTGCAGGCCAAAGCCGAAGCGGCCCTCACCTACTGCCGCCACGCCACCGAATACAACCGGCAGATATCAGGCAAACTCTGGAAGTACGTTCTGATACCGCATGACCAGGTAAGGGTGAACATGAGCCTGGAGCGGCTGCTGAGGGAGTGGGGGGTGGAGTGATTTCATGATATTATCTATTTGCTAAATTTGATCTATATGTCTTGTACATCTAATGACTTGATAGTATACAAGTACCGGAATTGGACAGATCAGTCCCATAAAGACGTGCTGTTAAAGAATGAGTTGTTCTTTGCACCACCAGCATCATTGAATGATCCATATGACCACCTGGTGCCTACGAATCTGCAATTATTGGATACGGATGCCAAAAGAAGGGAATATGCTGAATCCATTGGGAAGCGCTTTATAGACCAACTACCTGCTGCATTCTATCAAAGGAGACAAGAACAATTCATTTACGATCTAGAACACAACCCTCATGCACTTCAATGCAGATTGGAGCAAATAGAATCGGACGTATATAACAGTCATTACGGGGTTCTTTCA
>SKPS01000339.1 GCA_007119395.1 Lentimicrobiaceae bacterium | reverse complement strand
ATGGTGTCTGGATACGATAACACAACAGGGGGTTTGTCGCCCACGATTAACTCAAACTCCAACTCGTGTGGCACAATGGTGGAGTGGTTGGCCCGAATGACCAAATCTATTGATACAGGCTGGTTGGCAGGATAACTCTCCTCCAGTATCACTTCAAGCAGCGTGGCAGGGGATTGGGCTCGCAAAACGGTGTGTGAAATGCAGACCAGCAACACACCCAATGCCGCTGTGATGATCATTGACCTTTTCATAATGATTCTTATTGATAAATGACTGTCGAAATAAAGGATGGCTTTTCACATCAAAGATACTCTTTTTTTTTGCTACTGACAAAAAAATGCAAAAAGCCAAGGCCCAGTAGCCAAAATCCATGTCCCTACTGGACACAACCTGGTTTACGGGTGATCCCCACATCAGCACATCAGCACATTAGCCTCCCTCACATCCCCACACCCTTCCCCGCCGCCTTTTTATGCGCTTCGCGCACTTCCTGTGCCAGGTGTTCCGGTGCCAGCACCTTCACTTTCGGGCCATACGACATAATCTCCATCACCAGATCGTAGGTGATGAAAAGTCTCAGGCTGATGCGTAACTCTTTGGCCGTATCCGCCACCACCTGTTGTGTGGCATGCAACGGCATGGACTTGATGTACTTCCCCTGGTGCGGAGTGAAAGAGAGGATCACCTCCTGTGGCGCATCGGCATTGGGGCTGATGATGCCAAAACAGTACCTGAAATACTCGGTGACGCTAAATCCATGTTCTGTGCTGAATTTCACCCTCAGAATCTCCAGTTCACTCATACGATCCAACCCAAAAGTCTTGATATGCTGATCCTTTGTATCGCACCCGATCACATACCAACGGTTCCTGAACTCTTTCAGGGCATAGGGCTCTACAGTACGCACCGACGGGGCATCGTCATAAAACTTACGGTATATAAAGCTGATCTGACAACCCATTTTGATGGCATGCAACAAACCGTGCAGGTGCTCGGTGTCTTGCGGGCGCCGCTTCTCAAAATGGATGTGCTCCGACAACCTGTCAGAGAGGTTGAGTGCATGAAACAGATCAAACGCCTCCAAAACCCGCTCACGGATCTCAGGCATATCATCGTCAGCGATATAATACACCTTTCGGGAAAAATCGTACTGAATGTCAATGTTGTACAATGCCCTGATCTCTCTCAGGTCCCTTTGAAACGTCCGCTTCGATACGCGAAAATTGTACTCCTGTAGCTCAGACTCCAGCTCCAGTACGTCGGCAATCTCATGAAAAGTGGCAGGGTGCTTTTTCAGTTTTTTGATGATCAGATTAAACCGTATCAACGACTCTTTTTTGGCCATAATTATCTGTTTTGGATGAATCCGATGGGTTGTTGCAATCTCCGTGTCAGGGTCTCTGCATCACAATTCTTGATAATGGTTTCAAATGTAAGCATTTTTCCGGCAAGCATCGATTCCATTTCACATTTGCGTGCCACATTGTCAATCTGCCCTCCTGAGAATTCGTACAGGTCAGCAAGCTGTCGGCACTCAGCGTTGGTCAGCGTGGGCAGTTTCACCTTCCAGATTTGACGCCGGGAGATGGTGTCGGGCAGGTGAAACTCCACCTTGAACAAAAACCTGCGGTCAAAGGCTTCGTCAATATTGCGTATCAGGTTGGTGGTGGCAAAGAGGATTCCCGGAAACCGCTCCATCTCTTCGAGCAGGATGTTCTGTATGGAATTCTCCGTTTGTGACACAGACGAAACCCCTATGGGCTTCCTTCGGGAGATGATGGCATCCGCCTCATTGAACAACAGAATCGGTAACTTGCTGCTCTTTTTGATCATCTCACGGTAGTCGTCAAAAATCCGTTTGATGTTCTTCTCACTCTCCCCAAACCACATAGACCTCGACCGGCTGATGTCCACCTGTCTGATCTCCCGGTTTACCTGGCGTGCCAATTGATACACCGTCTCTGTCTTGCCGGTACCCGATACGCCGTGAAACAGCACCGTGATGCCGGTAGGATAACCCTTGTCGCGCATTGCCCGCTGTGCCCTGGTAAGATTCCTCTCTTTCAGCAACCTGCTGATCACCCCAATCTGCTGCCGCTCCCCCTGGTTGTACATCATCTTTTTTGAGGCCAGATCCGCCGGCCTGATCATATGCTTCCTGCTTGTATCAGGGAGGCGGAGCTTTATACCCAAACTGTCTAACTGCTCCTTCGCCTGATCGGTAAGCTTCACTTCAGAGTCGTTGGAAAACCGGGCCGCTTCAAGGGCCACCCACCCCGCCCTTAACAACCGGCTTTCTCCAAAAAGGAGCTGTTGCGTAAACCGGATCTGTGAGACCGGATCATCAAAGAGCTGCGAAGAGACAACACTGATGTCTGCTCCATCCTCGCCGGTAAGCCGCTTCCAAATCAGATAGAGAAAAAAGTAGGCGTCAGATACAGAAAACAACTGATCATCTATCCATCTCATCAACGGAAAACGCTTGTTCGACTGAATCATCGCTTCGGCTTGTGCAAAGAGCTCCACAGTGGTGATCTCCTCCACCTCACGACGCTGGCTCATCTGATAGATCTCTCTCAGAAACTCAAGCTCATCGCTGAACACATGCAGAGGTACCTCAGAAAAAGGTTGATGGTTATACAACTGCTCGGCAACCCTCGGATTGAACAGGTGGTGCGCCCTGTCCAGCTTGTCACTGCGATTCCGGGCTAAGCTCTTCCGGAGAATGCCACGCGCCAATAAAACCGATAAATCATCCTGCATCCTTAACATCTGCGACAAACTGCAATCGAAATAGCGCATCAGGTCATTGAGGTACACCTCATCTTCAGTATAACTGGTGGAGAACACCACAGCAGCCAACAGAGCCTGTGTCGGTGTCACATGAAAGTAATCAGCCACTAATGCCAACTCATGATGAAGCTGGTCATATAGCTGGTCTTGCAGCTTGCTCCCCTTGGCAGTGGTAGCAATAACTCCAATACTGTCCAATATCCTGTCTCTTTTCCGTTCGTTCATGCCTTTTCGGTTTGGCGCAAAAATAGCGCGTGGCTACGTCAAAAGATGTCGCAGGATAACCACTCTCAATCAATCATTGCGGTGTTGTGTTATGTGCCCGTTTACCATCAGCGTATCTCTGATGTGGTTCCCACGGGCCAGGAGAGAGTGTGGTTGCCGTCACAGCGTCTCAGCGATACACATTTTTTCCCTATCTTCGCTGCCGTTTTTTCAGGTAGTAAACAGCACATCTTTTTTACGTTATGGAGTACAATTTCAGAGAGATAGAGCAGCGATGGCAGTCGTACTGGCAGCAGGAGAACACCTTCCGTGCCGAGAATCAATCGGAGAAGCCCAAATACTATGTACTGGACATGTTCCCTTATCCATCGGGGGCGGGGCTGCATGTGGGTCATCCCCTGGGGTATATTGCCAGCGACATCTACTCACGTTACAAGTGGCTCAAAGGGTTTAACGTACTCCATCCCATGGGCTTCGATGCCTTTGGTTTGCCTGCCGAGCAGTATGCTATTCAGACAGGGCAGCATCCGGCGCTCACCACCGAAGAGAACATTGCACAATACCGCAGACAGCTGATCAGGCTGGGACTGGCCTACGACTGGGATCGCGAGGTGCGCACCTCTGATCCGAAATACTACCGTTGGACGCAGTGGGCATTTCTGAAGATGTTTGACGCATGGTATGATCGTGCCCTCGACAAAGCACGCTCCATCACGGAGCTGATCGCCCATTTCGAACAATATGGCAACGGCAATCTTGATGCCGCCTGCAATGAAGGGGTGGAGCCTTTCACCGCAGAGGCATGGAGGGGGATGGATGAAACCCGGCAGCAGCTTATCCTGATGAATTATCGTCTCGCCTACCTCTCTGATACCATGGTGAACTGGTGCCCCGCCCTGGGGACTGTACTCGCCAACGACGAGGTGAAAGATGGCCTCTCAGAAAGGGGTGGCCACCCCGTGATCAGAAAAAGCATGAAGCAGTGGCTCCTCCGGATCTCTGCCTATGCACCGAGGCTGCTCAACAGCCTCGATCACCTCGACTGGTCCGACTCGGCCAAAGAGATACAACGCAACTGGATCGGGCGCTCTGAAGGTGCCGTGATGACCTTCGAAGTGAAAGAGCCTGCACTTACTTTCGACGTGTTCACCACGCGCCCCGACACCATCTTCGGATGCACCTTTATGGTGCTGGCTCCAGAAAGCCCCCTGGTGAAACAGCTCACCACCTCCGACAGGCAACAGGAGGTGGAAGCTTACGTGACCGAGGCGATCAACCGCACCGACAGGGAGCGTATGGCCGAGGTGAAAAAGATCACCGGGGTGTTCACCGGCAGCTACGCCGTTCACCCCTTTACCGGTGAGCCGATACCCATCTGGGTGGCCGACTACGTGCTGGCCGGCTACGGCACCGGCGCCATCATGGCGGTACCCGCACACGACAGCCGTGACTACGCTTTCGCAAAACATTTCAACATCCCCATAAAGCAGGTGATAGAGGGGGATATCTCCGAAGGGGCTTTCGACTCCAAAGAGGCCCTGGTAATCAACTCAGACTTTATCACCGGTCTTCCGGTGCCTGAAGCGATCAGGGTGATGAACCAGCGCCTCGAAGAGCTGGGCAAAGGGTATGGCAAGGTGAACTACCGCCTGCGCGACGCCATCTTCAGCCGCCAGCGCTACTGGGGAGAGCCGTTCCCCATATACTTCAAGGAGGGGATCCCCTATCCGCTTCCTGAAGAGCAACTCCCGCTGGAGCTCCCCGAAGTGGATGCATACCTCCCCACCGAAAAAGGGGAACCACCTTTGGGGCGGGCCGCCAACTGGCAAACACCCGAAGGATACCCGCTGGAGCTGAGCACCATGCCCGGCTTCGCCGGATCAAGCGCCTACTACCTCCGCTATATGGACCCCCACAACGAAACAGCACTGGTGAACCCCGAAGTGAACCACTACTGGCAGGATGTTGACCTCTATATCGGTGGAATGGAACACGCCACCGGACACCTCATCTATGCCCGATTCTGGAACAAGTTCCTGTTCGACCTGGGGTACATCTGCAAAGAGGAACCCTTTAAAAAGCTCATCAACCAGGGGATGATACAAGGGCGCTCAAGCCTCGTATATCGCATCAACAACACCAACACCTTCGTCTCAAAAGGGCTCAAAGAGCAGTACCAGACCACACCCATCCATGTGGATGTGGCCATGGTGGACAATGACCACCTCGATATCGACCGGTTCATGGCCTGGAGACCCGAATACGCCACGGCAGAGTTCATCCTCGAGAACGGACAGTACCTCTGTGGCTATGAGATTGAAAAGATGTCGAAACGCTTCTATAACGTGGTGAACCCCGACGACCTGGCCGACCGCTACGGCGCCGATACCCTCAGGCTCTATGAGATGTTCCTCGGTCCGCTGGAACAGCATAAACCATGGGATACCAACGGCATAGAAGGGGTGTACCGGTTCATCAGAAAGTTCTGGAAACTCTTCTTCGGCAACGGTGACCAATTGCTCCTCTCTGAAGAAGAGCCCACTGAGGCCGAGCTGAAGACGCTCCACAAGACCATCAAAAAGGTGCAGGAAGACATCGAACGGTTCTCGTTCAACACCGCCGTGAGCTCCTTTATGATCTGTGTGAACGAGCTGAGCGACCTGAAATGCAACAAGCGAGCAATACTGGAACCACTCACAATTATCCTGTCACCCTATGCCCCCCACATAGCCGAAGAGCTGTGGCACCTCATGGGGCATACCACCACCGTGGCCAAAGCCTCTTTCCCGGAGTTCAACCCTGAATACCTGGTGGAGAACACAGTGGAATACCCTGTCTCCTTCAACGGAAAGACACGATTCAAAATCACCTTCCCCGCCGGAGCATCCAAAGAGGAGGTGGAAGCCGGAGTCAGAGCCCATGACCTTACCGAAAAGTATACCGCAGAAAAACCCATTAAGAAAGTGATCGTGGTGCCCGGCCGCATTATCAATGTGGTGTGTTAGGCCAAGGGTAAACGCGCAAAACCAAATCAGCCTTTAAAAGCACCCCCTTATAATGTCGTTGCCGTTGGCGATGATCAGCAGTCCGAACAACAGGATCATACCTGTGACCTGGGCGTATTCCATGAATTTGTCGCCCGGTTTCCTTCCTGTCACCATCTCATACATCAGGAAGAGGACGTGTCCACCATCGAGAGCGGGTATGGGAAGGATATTCATAAACGCGAGGATCAGTGAGAGCAGGGCGGTCATACTCCAGAAGGCTTCCCAGTTCCATGTGGCGGGAAACAGGTTGGCGATGGTGCCAAACCCCCCCAGCCCTTTGTAGGCTCCGGTTTCAGGTTTGAAGATCAGCCCCATCTGCCGTACGTAGAAGGTGAGCTGGTCAATCGTTTTCTTCACACCAGCAGGAAACGCCGCAAAGAGCCCATATTCAATCTGTTTGAATTCATAGAGCTCCATACGCTGCATCTCACTGAACGAAAGCATGGCCGGCCACACCTGAAACTTGCCGTTTTCGTCAAGGTGCAGCATCATTGAATGGGTCTCACCGTTACGCAACACCTCCACCTCCACAGTGGTATCACTGTATGTGTTGCCGGCAGCTTCAAACTGGTCAAACCACTCAATATCGAGCTCACCTACCCTGGTGATCCGGTCACCAGCCTCCAGGTCTGATTCTTCGTTAATTGAGCCATCTGGAAATCCGGCAAATATAAACGGTATTCGGGGTGCCACAGGCATTCCCCGTAATCGTCTTTCAACAAGCTGCCCTACGATATCAACGGGTAGCTCCAATTCCAGCTCCTCACCTTGCCGATCTATCAACATGGTGCCGCCAAATGCCATCTGAGGCAGAATATCTGTATAATACGAAACCTCTCTCTCGTTGATGTTCAGTACCTTATCACCTGTCCGCAGCCCCATGTCGTAAGCCAGGCTGTCGGTAACCCAGATGCCACTCGTCAGACTGCTGTTTGGTAACCTGGTCTCACCCCACGTGAAGAGGATCATCCAGTAGATGAAAAAGGCCAGCAGCAAGTTCACCAGCACGCCACCCACCATAATCAGCAACCGTTGCCATGTTGGCTTTGACCTGAACTCCCAGGGCTGAGGAGGCTGGTTCATGCTCTCCTTGTCCATTGACTCATCAATCATACCTGAGATCTTCACATATCCACCCAGTGGTAACCAACCCAAACCGTAGGTGGTGTCACCACGCTTGAACTTAAAGATGCTGAACCAGGGGTTGAAGAAGAGGTAGAACTTCTCTACACGTGTATTGAACAAACGGGCAAACAGAAAGTGCCCCAGTTCATGGAGCAACACCAGGATGGAGAGGCTGAGAAGTAACTGAACGACTTTGATAAATATTTCCATGGGGGTTGTTTTGTTTTTGCTTAGGTGATTGATTGGGTAAACGCCCGGGTTTCCCGGTCTGTTTCGACGTAGTCGTGGTATTGAGGTTGTTTGATGTGCGTGATATTTTCCATTGCTTTCAGTATCAGGTCTGGCATTTGGTTGAAGCTGATACGTTGTTTGAGGAATGCCTCCACAGCGATTTCATTGGCAGCGTTGAGCACGCAAGGCATGTTGCCACCTTTTTCGAGGGCGTGGTATGCAAGCTGGAGGTTTTTGAATGTTTTGGTATCGGGTTGTTCAAAGGTGAGGCTGGGGTAGTCTGCGAAGGAGAACCTGGGGTAGGGGGCATAGATTCTGTTGGGCCATGCCAGTGCATAGTGGATGGGGAGCCGCATATCGGGGAGTCCCATCTGCGCTTTGATGGAACCATCAGTGAACTGCACCATACTGTGGATGATCGATTGTGGATGTACTACCACTTCGATTTGCTGTGGGTCGACGCTGAAGAGCCAGTGTGCTTCTATCACTTCCAGCCCTTTGTTCATCATGGAGGCTGAATCGATGGTGATTTTTGCACCCATATCCCAGTTGGGGTGTTTCAGTGCCTGGTCGGGGGTAACGGTTTCGAGGTCATGCCCGTTTTTTCCAAGGAAAGGGCCTCCGGAGGCGGTTAGGATAATCTTTTCGATGGGGTTGTTTCGTTCACCTGCGAGGCATTGGAAGATGGCCGAGTGTTCAGAGTCAACAGGTATCACCACACAGCCGTTTTTCACAGCGGTTTGGGTCACCACATCCCCTGCCACCACAAAGGCCTCTTTGTTGGCGATGGCAATATGTTTCCCTGCTTCCAGGGCATGCAAAGTGGGTTTCAGCCCGGCAAATCCAACAATCGCCATCAGCACCATATCCACACTCTCCATGGCCACACAATCAGACACGGCAGCCTCACCTGCATACACCTTGACAAAGGTGTCTTTCAGTGCTTCGTTCACAAGGTGGTATTTTGATTCATCACGGATGACCACCACGTTGGGGTTGAACTCCAGGGCTTGTGCGATCAGCAGCTCATGGTTCCCTGAGGCTGTCAATACCTCCGGGATGAACAGATCGGGGTGGTTGCGGCACACCTCAAGGGCTTGCCTTCCAACAGAACCTGTTGATCCCATAATGGCGATGTGCTTGGCAGTGGAGGAGTCTGATGGTTGATTCATGATACTGACCGGGTTGTGCTATTTTGGGTTACTATTCGAAGATGATGTAATCTTGTGGATCGATCGGGTTGCCGTGGTACCACAGCTCAAAATGGAGGTGTCTGCCTGTTGACAGCGAGCCGGTGCCCCCATACATGGCAATCGGGTCTCCGGCTTTAACATATTCACCCTGACGCCTCAACAAGGAGCTGTTGTGCTTGTACACAGAGATCAGATTGTTGGTGTGCTGCAGGACGATGGTCCACCCTGTTTCTGACGACCAGGTGGACAAGATGACGGTGCCATCGAGGGTGGCCTTGACCGCTTCATTCTGGCGGGCAGCGATGTCAACCGCATAGTGACCCGTTCTTGGATTGAAGCCATTGATGACTGTCCCTTTGATTGGAGGGAAAAACAGCACCCCTTGTGTGGTGCCATCCGGCAAACGTCGCCGCAGAGCATACGGATCTACCATGCTGAACTCAGCCCTGAGGATTGAGTCTTCAGGAATACGCCGCCACTCAATGGTGTCGTAGTTGCGGTCAGGCAGATCATCCGCTACATGGGTGAAAGGATCCTCAATCTCTTCACCCTTTAAAATCCTTTGAAAGTTATTAACCCACTGCTCATACTGTAGCAATACCTGATCCTGTGAATCAAGCCGTAGCTGAGTATGGTACAATAAACGTTCATCAGAAACATCCGTATAGCCCGGTACCCAATAGCGCAAACCGGTATGTGCTATGATCAGAAATGTGAACAGAAACAGGAGTATGGTGAGCGTACCCAATCCAATCAGTACATTCCAACGGGTAAGACGCAGTGAGAACTTCTCCTCAAAGGTGCCGTCGTTCAGAAAGACCAGCCGATACCTGTCTTTCATTTTTCGCAACCAACGCTCACGTCTCTTCTCTTTTTCCATCTGTTATTCACCCGTTTTGGGGTGCAAAGATCGATAAAAAAGGGGAAAATCCGGAAAACTATTCATTTCGTACCAAGGTTGATCTTTTGATTGACAGGCGTGATCAGGTTTCGGTTACCTTGCTATGCTGCGGCTCATACCGCTGAAGACCATGAGGTGTATGGGCAGCAATGCGTACCAGTAGATTCTTCCGGCGAGTCCGAGGGGTCTGAAGGTGGCTTTCTGGATAAGGCGCCCCTCTTTAATATTAAATTCGAGCCATGCCTCACCGGGCAGCTTCATTTCGGCATAGAGGATAAGGCGTTGGTTCTCTTTGTCGGCGAGGATCACCCTCCAGAAGTCGAGGGCTTCACCGGCGTAGAGTTCGGAGGGGTGTTTTCTGCCACGATTGAGGCCGGGGCCACCTGCCATCTTGTCGATAAAGCCTCTGATACGCCACAGCCAATTCCCCCAGTACCAGCCGTTTTCCCCACCGATCTGCCAGATCCTTTGCAGGGTCTCCTCTTCGTTGCGCAGCTTCACTTTGCGGGTTTCCGAGAGACACCCGTGTTCGGGCACATTGATGAGTGGTGCGGATCCTGCTTCCAGCGCCCGGGTGGTGATGGCATCGGTCCAGCTCGAAAAAACCGCCTGCTGCTCCACCTTGTCGAAGGAGCGTTTTACCGCCTCTTTATAGGGGATCAAAGGGAGGGAGATCAGCCTGCTGAGGTTGTTCTCGCCGCACACCACTTCGGCTTTCATGCTGTTTACCAGGTGTGAGGCGAGCCGGTACGAGGTGGCGGTGATGAAGTAGAGCCAGTAAGAGGAGAGTCGTGGCGTCATGACCGGCACCACACCGATACGCCTTTTCAGGTTGCGTACCTCTGCCAGTTGCAGGAGCATCTCTTTGTAGGTAAGGATATCGGGACCGCCTATGTCGAAGCTTTGGTTATAGGCCTCTTTGAGCTGGATCACCCCTTTGAGGTACTCGATCACGTCGTGGATGGCGATGGGCTGTGAGCGGGTGTGGAGCCACCGCGGAGCAATCATCACCGGCAGCTTCTCCACCAGGTCGCGCATGATTTCGAAAGAGGCACTGCCCGAACCCACAATGATGCCGCTCCTGAGGGTGGTGAGGTGGAATGGGCCCTGCGCCAGGGTGTCCTCCACCGCCTTGCGTGAAGCGAGATGCTTCGAGGTGGCGGTCTCGTTGATGATGCCGCTCAGGTAGATCACCTGCTGCACCGTAGTGGGCTCCATGGCGCGGTTGAAGTTGCACGCCGACTCCAGCTCCATCGCAGCAAAGTCACCAGAACCCGAAGACATGGAGTGAACCAGGTAATAGGCGATTTCAATGTCAGACGGGATGTTTACCAGCGTTTCAGGCTTCAGCAAGTCCAACTCTATCACCTCCACTTTGCCTTGACCGGCATAACGGCTCTCGTCGAACCTGCGACGATCCCTGACACAACACACCACCTCGTGGCCATCGGCCAAAAGCGCCGGCAAAAGCTTCTTGGCAATGTAACCCGTGGCACCGGTCAAAAGAATTTTCATGGTTGGGTTGTTTGGTTTAGCTTGGATACAGTACAAAGATCATGATTTTTAAAATACCACCGACACACCGATGTGATTGAATCCGCTGATGACAGAGACTCCCGTCTCCTCCAGGAATTGTAACCTTTGGTTTCTTAGTAATAGGTAAAGCGTTGAATCAAAGAGGAACAGGAACCCCCCTTGCAAGATCAAAGAGTTGCCGTAACCTCTGAACAGGTCAACGCGTTTTTCGTTCCTGGTTGCCCTGTGACGAAGAAACATACCGGTACCGATGTAACCAAGGTTCAGTCCATTGTTAATCAACAGGATCCGTTCAGTACGCAGGTGTTGACGCACACCTTCCCCTTCGGTGAACAGACCGAAATCGGTTTGGGCATTATTGTATAACGCGTAACCGGCAATGCCCAGGTTAACGGTATTCCAGAAAAAGTTCATCTGATGAAAATACTTTTGCTGCCCATCAAATTGTGACCATCCGTAGGCACCGGTTGCAATGTTTGCTACTGCCCATCCCCCCAAAACCATCATGCCGGTATTGGTTACCGAAAGGCTTCTTCTGTAAAAATCCATTTCCGGTTCCTGGGAGAAGGCCACCTGACTAATCAGCAGAAGCAGCAAAAGAACGAACATGGCATTGGGACCAGGCTTTCTGTTCAGAGCCACGGCCTTCATTGCCTTTGTAAATATGGTGAGCATGATGGGTTGTTTTTTCATTTTCCGGTTGAAGATCCTGTCAATCAATAACCTTAACAAACCAATGGCGCAAAGGTTGGTTTAATAACTCATTCATCGTTCAAACCTAAACTTCAAAAATCGCCACCGATGCACGGATGTATGATTCCCGTAATGGCTATATTGTCATTCTTTTCACAATGTATATAGGAGTGTAGTCTCAAGGGTTACTCTTTTAAGGCCTGTAAGATCTTCATCCGTGCATCCGTGGCCACTTTTTAACTGTCGACGCATGGATGTATAGTGGTTACGGATGAAAGTTTCGTGTCAAACAAATACAAGATCACAGCGGTGGAATCGTCTACTATATGACATCTTGTAAACGTCTGCATATCATTGCGTTGCAAAACCATTTAAACAGTGAATTTCGCTACTTTCAATAGAAAGGCTCCTTTGCATTCAGCATCCCCACTTCGTGGTCATGCACCTCACTCCCCGGTCCTCCTTCGGGGCAATGCACCTCACCCCCCAACCCCCCTCTTCCCGCCGAGGCGGGACAAGCTCTAAAGGCGCTACTCTTTATACACATCTTTGATAGCTTCATTGGCATTCCGATACCGCCAGGTATCGGACAACCTTAAAACCCCGGAATCGGGGTTTAATAGGGGTAGCCCCGGGTCACAACCCGGGGTAGAGCGCCGTCGGGGCCACAACCCACGAATGTGGGTTGAATAGAAGCCTGCTATCGATATATATTTTCATGTTTCACGGCACACCATAATGCCCTATTCAACCCACTCCGTGGGTTGCCGTTGCTGCGGCCTCTTTCCCCGGGTTGCAACCCGGGGCTACCTTTGTTGAACCCCTATGCAGGCATATGCGTCAACTTAACCTCTTTTCTTCTTAGAGATCAATGATTTAGGTTTTGTTTTTCGTCTTAACACATAGGTGTCCTTGTCTTCTATCAACCATTCCATTTCCTCGCCTTTTTCAATTTGACCAGCCTCAGCTATTGAGGCCGGAAAATTTACATAAAACGACTTAGTGTTTCCACGCTCAACACGCTGAATTTTTACTTTATAGCCCATTTTATTTGTTTTTTAATAATAGTATATGTACTATTGCAAAACTAATCTAAAATTCCATTATCATGGCAAAAAAACCCCTCAAATGTAAATGTTTTTGACTTTCTCTCCGTTACTGGCCTTAGTCATGAGCGATTACAAGAGCTAGCCTATGAGTGCTCGCTGCAGAAAAGAAAGTCCAGGAAGATTCAAATTCCTGATTTTATTGCTATTATGTGTCTGGAGTCTCAGAAAGGGTCTCCTAGTTATAATGATTTAGCTGCCCGTATTGAATCTCACTACAGTATTTCCGTCAGCAAACAAGCTGTCTGGAAAAGAGTAAATGATGCTTGTGTCTTATTCTTTCAAGCTATACTGGCTCAGATAATTAAAGAAAAGGCAATGGGCTCTAATGAGGCTAATATCCTGTATAGCCAATTTGGTAATAAACGGGTGATCATTCAGGACAGTACTGTTTTTAAGCTTCCTTTACGCTTGTTTAGCATCTTTTCAGGTGTTAGAAATCGAATTACCGCGGTGTGTAATGTTAGGGTACAAGGTGTGTATGACTTACTGGCCGGTCAATTCCTTCATTTTTCTATTGATGCATACAGTAGGAATGATTTACTTGCTGTCCCTGATCTGAAAATAAGAAAGGATGACCTTTCATTACGAGACAGAGGATACTTTACCTTCAGTGAATTTGAACGACATAAGAAAGCCGGAGCTGACTGCATTTATCGGCATAAATTCCCAGTTTCATACCTGAACCCAACCACAAAAATGCCAATCGATCTTTTGGGGTTACTCAAAAAGCACAAAAGATTAGACATGGAAGTCTGCATGAATAACCCAGAGCATACCAAGGTTAGATTAATGGCTCAGCCAGTGAGCCAGGAAATTGCCAGCAAACGAAGAATGAAAGCAAAAAAACATAACAAGGGTCACAATCCCGGAAAATTGGTGCTAGAATTGATGGCATGGACCATTTATGTTACTACGATTCCGAAAGAAAAGGCCACCTATGAGCAGATTTCATCTTTATACCGTTGCAGATGGCGTATCGAACAAATCTTTAAGGCATGGAAATCACATATGGAGTTTGACAATATTCATAATGTATCCTATCATCAGGCTATGGTGCTCCTAACTGCCAGGTTAATTTTAATCGTGGTATGTACACACAAAGTATTCATCCCGTATGAAAGAACCATTCATAAAAAATACAACAGATATTTGAGTATGCAAAAACTGTTCAGGTACCTAAGACAGAACCAAGAACAATTGGCGAGAATGATTCATGCAATTGATTGTCAGCCAGATGAAGCTGAACAAATCTGCTCAGCTTTGTTAAGGTATTGTGTGTATGACAAGCGTAAAAGACTCAACTCCAGCATCTACGAAAGACTCGTGTTATGTTAAGTTGACGCATATGCCT
>SKPS01000155.1 GCA_007119395.1 Lentimicrobiaceae bacterium | reverse complement strand
TGATTTTGCATGGTTCAGATACGATGGCATACACAGCGTCGATGTTAAGTTTTATGTTGGAGAATTTGAACAAGCCGGTTGTGCTCACCGGTTCACAGTTGCCATTGGGGATGCTTCGTACCGATGGCAGGGAGAACTTTATCACCGCGGTAGAGATTGCAGCGGCCATGCACGACGACACGCCGGTGGTGCCTGAGGTGTGTATCTATTTCGAGAACAGGCTTTACCGCGGCAATCGCACCACCAAGCTGCACGCCGAAGATTTTGAGGCGTTCTATTCCGGCAATTTCCCGGTATTGGCAGAAGCCGGGGTGCATCTCCGGTTCAATCATCATGTGATCAGAAAGCCCAACTTCCGGAAGCTCAGATTGCACACAGCGCTTTCAACCGATTTGGCCATCTTAAAGTTATACCCCGGCATCACCCCTTCGGCGGTGAGGGCGGTATTGAGTATAGAAGGGCTGAGGGCTGTGATTCTGGAGACCTTTGGCACGGGGAATGCCCCCACGGAACCATGGTTTCTGGAGGCGCTGCAGGAAGCCATACACCGAGGCATCATAATATATAATGTAACACAGTGCAAAGCCGGTAGTGTAGAAGCTGGTCGTTACCAAACCAGTACAGCACTTGTGGCCATGGGGGTTGTAAGCGGTTATGATATCACCACAGAGAGTGCCATTGCCAAGCTGATGCACTTGCTGGGGAGGTATGCTGATCAGGAGAGGGTGAAAGAGTGGTTACAAAAGCCTTTGTGCGGTGAGCTGACACCTGCTGCCGCGAAAGGGGTTGTTTAGGCTGATCATACCGTTTACCGGTGAAATCATACCATTAACTGATTGAGCCACGTGGTATGCAATGGAAACGGTGTAGATTTCGTTCCGAAAAGGAGCCATTCAGCAGGGGCACAACCCATGTCGATTGTAGCAGGAGGTGATGGAACGGCACTATAGAGGAGTGGTATACAACTGATTATGAAAATATTAATACACTTATTAAAAATCTGGCACAATAAATTAAAAAGGGTATACACTTGATTATTCGAACAAATTTTGTAATTTAGCGCCGTTTTTCGGGTAGCTGATGATGCACGTTCTCAGAAAGCGATAGGAGAGGTGGCCGAGTGGTCGAAGGCGCGCGCCTGGAAAGTGCGTATACCCCAAAAGGGTATCGAGGGTTCGAATCCCTCTCTCTCCGCTGCAATGAACAGAAAGGAAAAGGATCAAATCAACAGAACAATAAATAATCATTAAAACAACGTTGTGGTACAGAGCTTTTCGCTCAACAAACTGATGAAGCGCCTTAAGGGCTGTACCATGAGAAAAGGTTACAAACAACAAAAACAACGTCACATGAAAAAACTATTTGCATTATTGGTGGTTGCCGCGCTGGTCAGTTTTGGCGTTACAAACATCCAGGCACAAGACACAGAGGATGCTGCGACTGAAGCAGTAGAATCAGGCGAAGCAACAGAGGAGTCCGCTGAGGAGCTTGAGGAGATGGAGATGGATATGGACACTACTGACGACGACGCAGTGGCTACCAAAGGATTTCATCAGGTACTGAAAGAGAAATTTATCGAAGGTAACCCTGGTTTTATGGCCATCGTACTGTTGGCTTTGGTGCTGGGTTTGGCCCTGTCGATTGAGCGTATTATTTACCTTAATCTGGCCACTACCAACACTGAGAAGCTGCTGGAGTCAGTAGAGGGTGCTTTGAAAAAGGGTGGTATTCAGAGTGCGAAGGAGATTTGCCGCAATACTCCCGGGCCGGTTGCCAGCATCTTTTACCAGGGTCTTGATCGTTATGATGAAGGGCTTGAGTCAGTTGAGAAATCGATCGTTAGCTACGGCAGTGTGATCATGGGCCGCCTTGAGCGCAACACCTCATGGATCTCACTGTTTATTGCACTGGCTCCGATGCTTGGGTTTATGGGTACTGTAATCGGTATGATCGGCGCATTCGACGCCATCGAGAGAGCAGGAGATATCTCGCCGCAGATCGTTGCAAACGGTATCAAAGTGGCTCTTCTTACCACTGTATTCGGACTGATCGTTGCCATCATCCTGCAGATCTTCTACAACTACATCATCAGCAAAATCGATAATTTGGTGAACGAGATGGAAGACACATCCATCACCTTTATGGATATCCTGGTGAAGTACAACGCCGAAAACCGATAGCCGGTTGAACATGTGATCATGCGTTTGCAGCCCCCGATAAAACAAGGGCTGCTTCATTTGGCCAAACAATTTAAAATTTGAATTCAATGAGAGATACAATCAATATAGCCTCAAAAGTGCTGACCGGAGTGATCATTGCGTTCGCAGTGATTCTGACCGGTGTACTGATTGCCAGGTCTGATGGTGACATGGCGCGTAATATCGGCCAGGCGATCAACGAGATCGGTATCACACTCAACATGTTTATGATCGGAACATATATTGTAGCTGGTTTGACACTTGTGCTGGTGATCGGGTTCTCCGTACTCAACATCTTTGTCAACCCCAAAGCTGCAGTCAATGCTTTGATTGGAATAGGTGTGCTGGTGGTGATCATTCTCGTATCGTTTATCGCTGCGTCACCCAATATTGACCCTGAGTTTGTCAGACATGTTGCCGACAATGTGGAAGTAACAGATCGCTTATCACGACAGGTGGGAGCGGGTCTGATCGCTACCTATATTCTGGCAGGGCTGGCAGTAGCTGCCATCCTGTTCTCGTGGGTCAGCAAACTTATTAAAGGTTAAAAAACAATTCTATTATGGCTAGACCACTTAGTCCGATAAATGCAGGGTCGATGGCGGATATCGCCTTCCTGTTGCTGATCTTCTTCCTGGTTACCACCACGATGGATGTGAACCAGGGGATCAACAGGTTGTTGCCGCCCATCCCTGAAGAAGATGCTCCGATTCCGGAAATCAGGCAGCGAAATGTACTGGAAGTACTGGTCAACTCAGCCGATCAGCTTTTGGTAAACAACCGTTTTATGGAGCTCTCCGGCCTTCGCGATGAGGCCATTGAGTTTTTTTCAAACCCATATATGAGCGACGAATTACCAGAAATGACCCCTATCACCGAAAGGATGGACGGGGCGCTGAGAGGTGGTGATACGGCCAGGTACCGACAGCTCCGTCGTGCCTATGAAACACTGGGCGAAGATGTGATGATGTCACGTGGTGTGATATCCCTTCAAAATGACCGTGGTACATCCTATAAAATGTATATCAGGGTACAGGATGAACTCACAAGGGCCATCACAGAAGTGCGAAATCAATTAACAATGAGGCTCTGGGGAGTCAGGTTCTCCGACTTACAGGAAGAGACTGATATGGATAAAATCCGCGCCGTACAGACCGTGATTCCGGCAGCCATCTCGGAAGCAGAGCCCGTTAACATCGAAGGGAGGTAAAGGAATGGCAAAATTCAGAAAAAAGAAACAGGGCGGAGCAACAGGTATCAACACCTCGTCACTCCCTGACATCATCTTTATGCTCCTCTTCTTCTTTATGGTGGCTACCACCATGCGCGAAGTAACCCTCTATGTGCAGGTAACAGCTCCCGAAGCTTATGAAATCCAAAAACTCGAGAAGACCAGCCCGGTAAGCTATATCTACGTGGGTAAACCATTGCAAACATCCATATTTGGCACTGATGTGCGATTCCAATGTAACGACCAATTCAAAGAGATCGATGAAATCGCTGAGTGGGTCGTACAGGAACGGCAAATCCTGCCAGAAGACCAACGACCCAGAATGACTGTGGCCCTCAGAGTGGATGAAGAAACCCATATGGGTGTGGTAACAGATATCAAACAAGAGCTGAGAAAAGCTCAATCCTACAGAATTAACTACACTACCAGAAAAAAAGACAACTAAGCCTTTCTAAATTGTGTAGTGGTCTGAAGAAGACGTTACCTGACAGGTGACGTCTTCTTTGTTTATTGAATTCTCAACTACCAAAAACCAAAGCAAGCTCCTGAGATCGTTGAAAATCCAAACATTCAAGAGTGAGGCCGGAATGCCTTAAAACGAATGATCTTCAAATGTCTCCAACATCCACATTCCATCAGAAAAAATAAAGCGCAACACCATCTTTTGCCCATGCTGGATCCCTTCAACCGTAACCTTTCGAGTGCAAAAATCGGGTTCCCCCGAAGAAAATGTGTCGTATTCAATCTGGATTACGGCCGGTAAAGTGTCAAATACCGACAGCGGCACCCACTGTGAACGCTCTATCAAATAGGACGATGCCTTTTCATCATCTTCAAGGTCACGTGCTACATAAAGAAGCGGGAAATAGGTGTGGTTTTGCTGAAACATGAGGTCATCGTTAAATTCGTGCAGAAAGGCTTTGAAAGGGGATGCCGTATGACATGGCAACTCCTTGCCGGAACCAGGTTTCCCGGGGAAGAGAATGTTGGAAAGAAACAGTCCGAAAAGTAGAAATACCACAGCGGTAATGATGAGTTGCAGGTTTTTTTTCATGGCTCTTGATACACTTAATGGATTGAAATGAACGGCTTAAAGATAGCTGTTTTTATGTTGATGTTGAGTTTGCAGATGTTGATTTGAGAAAATGTTCTGATCAAGAGTGATTATTTTTATACTTTTGATTGATATTAAGAGAAGATGATATGCAGATGGGTTACATGGATCTTGCTATGCACGAAAGGATTTGTGAGTGCAGGTGAGGATTCAGCCAGATTTGTTGCTGACTTTGAGATGCGTCACCGTTTGGAAAGCTGGAACGGCATGAATGCCGTTAATTATGGTAACCCTGACAGGATGGGTGATCTTAAAGACCTATTGGTACTGCAACGTGTAATCACCGGCTTTGTATGGTACCCAAAGGAAAATTTTGAGGTTTCGGCACATCTGCAGGATTCCAGAGCCTTTGGATGGTCGTTGCAACACCGTAAAGAGCCCGAAGCTTTTTATAGTCCGGCAACGGGCATCTTTATGAACCCTCAGGAGCAGTTTTTTGAGATCCACGACCTTTATATAAAAAAGGAGGCAATTTGGTTGCCAGGATTGAGTGCCCAACTTGGCCGGCAAAAGATTTTTTACGGTGACAACAGGGTGTTCGGGCCGGGTAACTGGGGAAATACGGGCCGCTGGACCTGGGATGCCCTGCGCTTCTCATATAGGAAAGAATCAAATTATATTGATCTGTTCGCAGGTGGCACCAAGACACACCATCCACAAAAAACCTCGATACCTTTTGCCAAAACACAGTTTTGGGGCGGAGGCATGTATGCGCACTATCGGTGGCATGAGCTGTTTATTGCAGAACCGTTTTACGCTCTGAAGACCCGTGGCAGTGGAGACAAAATCTCAGAACAACAGTTTCTTAGACACTGGGCTGGCACGAGGGTTTACAACACAAACCGAAACTGGCATTACGACATTACAGCAGTACGGCAATTCGGCCACAACAACCACACTCCGATCAGAGCATTTGGTGTGGTGGCCAAAATCGGCTATCAGCTTAAGAAACTACCGGCAAAACCTCTGCTCAGTATCAGAGAGTCTTATGCCTCAGGTGGCAAAGCCAATGCAGGTATCGACCGAACCTTTGAGGCAGTTTATGGTGCCAGAGACCGCTATTATGGATGGATGAACATCTGCTCCTGGTCAAACCTCGACAACCGGGAAATCCTCCTCGAACTCTTTCCCGTAAAAGGAATGTGGTTAGAAATCAAATACAACAGATACCTGATACCTGAACCTACAGAAGCAACACTTCTTAACGATCTAAAATTAAAACAAGGGTCTCGTCACCTTGGTGATGAGTTGAATATGCTGATACGATTCAGACTGACAAATCAGCTTCAGTTTACCGCAGTGTTCGGATGGTTTATGCCGGGAGATGTACAAGACATCAATGGCCACCAACCCCCAAATGCCACTTTTTTGGGAATACAGTCTCTCTTCACGCTGTAAAAAATAAAGCCGCTTACGGGCATGTTCCCGGATTTTTTTACATTTTTTTACATTTAGTATCTTGTGGTCTCCCGTTCATTTCGTATGTTTGCGAAACATAGAAATGAATAGGAGCTCAATGAAAAAATTGATACAGGTTTCTTTATTGGTTTTGGTTCCGCAACTTCTGTTAGGATGGTTAATCTATACATACCAAAATATGGGTAGGGAGAGCTCTCTTCAGGAGCTTTCAAATGAGTACACTTCTGCTCAACGTACCCGGATCGATCACACTCGCTTTACTGAGTTACAACGTCACTTTGAGACGCCGCAGGAGATAACAGAAGCTTGCTTGAGTTGTCATTATGAGCGAGGTGAGGAGATGCTCAATAACCACCATTTTACATGGGAGCGCCCCGAGTTTATGCCAGAACGCGGTGTTGTGTATACAGGCAAAAAAACAGCAATAAACAACTGGTGCACTTCTGTTCTCACCAGTGAGCAGACATGCAAGAGGTGCCATGCAGGTTACGGATGGGAGACCTACTCTTTTGAGTATGATTACCAAAACCCCAATAACATCGATTGTTTGGTATGTCACGATAACTCTTTCACCTATTCGCGGCGACGGGGCAATGTTGAGCATCCGGATTTTATAGCCCAGCTTCCCGAGTTTGAGGCGGTGCTGAAGAATCTCTCTTCACCCCGCAGGGAGAACTGTGGTATTTGCCATTTCATGGGTGGCGGTGGTAACAATGTAAAGCACGGAGATTTAGAGTTGGCACTCCTGAATGCTGATAAGGCGATGGATGTGCACATGGCCCGTGAAGGGGTTGACCTGTCGTGTGTTGATTGCCACATAGCAGAAAACCACAACATCCGGGGGCGCTATTACGGTATCGCAACCACGAATACAAACCGTGTCAGTTGCAGTGATTGCCATGGCCGATTTCCTCATACAGACAACCTGATCAACGAGCACTGCATCAAGGTGTCTTGTCAAACCTGCCATATCCCGGAATATGCCAAAGAGAACCCTACTGTGATGCATTGGGATTGGCGCACCATGGGCAGACTGGATCCGGATGGTAAACCTTTTGAAATTGAAGACGAAATGGGCAATATTGTTTACCAGTCTATCAAAGGATCTTTTGAATGGAAGTCCAACTTGGCACCATCCTATGTATGGTTTAATGGTACAGCACAACAGCATCTGATGACCGATACCATCAGTGAGACACCGGTGATGATGAACAGACTTTTTGGCGCATACCGTGATCCTCTCGCACAAATTGTCCCGGTAAAGATCAACACCGGATATCAGTTGTATGACCCCATTTATAGAACTTTATTGCATATGAAGCTGTATGATCACGAAGAGGGTAAAGGGGCCTTCTGGAAAGACTTTAACACTCGTAAAGCCATTGAAAAAGGGATGGATTATATAGGGATGCCTTTCAGTGGCGAATACGACTTCATCGAAACCAAAAACCATATGTTGGTAAATCATATGGTGGCACCTAAAGAGGAGGCATTGACCTGCACCGACTGCCACGTACGAGAACAAGGGAGACTAAACGATCTTAGAGATTTTTATATGCCGGGGCGTGACTCCCATGCCGGTATTGTCCGGTATGGCAGGGCCCTTTTTATATTGAGCCTTGCCGCCATCGCCATCCATATAGTTGCCAGAGTGATCATCACCTTAAAGAAAACAACATAGAATGGCGAAGAAAACAGTATATATTTACAAGCTATTTGAACGGGTATGGCACTGGTCACAGGCCGTGCTGATCCTCTTTCTGGCCTTCACCGGCTTCGAGATCATGGGGTCGTACCACATCCTTGGATTTGAAAATGCGGTAAGGTTACACAATGTAGCTGCCATCTCTTTGATCATTCTGATTGTGTTTGCCATTTTCTGGCACTTCACAACCGGAGAATGGAGGCAATACATACCCACCAGAAGGAATCTGATTGCTCAGGGTCGCTATTATGTAACCGGCATTTTCAGAAACGCTCCCCACCCCACTAGAAAAACCATCCTTTCAAAACTCAACCCGCTGCAAAGAATTGTTTACCTGGCACTTAAACTTGTCCTTATTCCCCTGATGGTTTTCTCAGGTTTGCTGTACCTCTTCTACAGGTATCCGTTCGCCGGAGAGATACATACTTTGGGTAACCTTCAAAACCTGGGAAATATTTCCGCAGTGCATACGCTGGGAGCCTATCTGTTGATCACTTTTATAGCGGTTCATATCTATTTGATTACCACTGGAAAAACTATTACATCGAACCTTAAGGCGATGATCACAGGCTATGAGGAGATCGAGACACGGGATTTTCCGAAAGAGGATAGAGAGCAAGGGTTGCAGATAGAAACACCTACCAAAAACTCAGATGCCCTATGAAAAGATATTATCTGGTTTTTTTGATACCACTTCTAATAACTGGCTGCACGAGAAAACGAGAGTCCCCGAAACGGATTGATCAGGAAGATAAGTTTGAGGTGTTGATATCGTATATCGAGAAACACCACGATTTTATCAACAGTCCGGAGTCACCGGCTGCTATGAATGCTGAAGAAGTGTACCAGAAACTGCATGAAAACATCCACATCATTGATGTGAGATCTGCAGAGGAATACCGTAAGGGGCGTGTGCCTGGAGCTGTTAATGTACCTATAAGCGAGATTATCCATTATTTTGAAGAGGTAATCGACCCTTCTTCGTTTGACATGATCTTCCTTTTTTCAAAGGATCATCAGGAGTCGATGTTTGCCAACGGTGTACTGCGGATGTTGGGTTACACCAACACGTTTAACATACGGTGGGGAATGGCGGGATGGAACAGTGCCTATGCTTCTGAGGCTTGGGAAGAGGCTTTGTCAGATGATCTGGCCAACCTGTTGACAACCAAGGGGTATCCGAAAAACGAGCCGGGTGATTACCCTGTTATAAGATCAGCCTACAGCCAAGGGTTTGATATCCTCCGGGAGAGGTCACAGAAGCTCCTGAGTGTTGATTACCGTGAATTGCTGATCACTGCAAAAGAAGTAGTCAGTGCCCCTGAAAAGTATTACCTGATCAATTACTGGCCCATGAAAGACTACAAAACAGGGCATCTGCCCAATGCGGTACAATACGACCAACGCACTTCGCTGAAAAGAGAGGCCTACCTGAACACCCTGCCCACCGACCGTACTATCGTTCTGTACTGCTATTCTAACAGCACAACCCCTGTTGTAGCTGCCTACCTGCATATTCTTGGATATGATGTAAAAACCATCGCCTACGGCACCAACGGGTTTATGTACAATGAACTCATTGAAAGGATCGGAAAGAGCTTCTTCTCCAAAAGGGTGGTGAATGATTTCCCTATAGAGACTGATGAAGGCGTAATTGGGGAGCCCAACCAAGAGGAGATTAAGTTTGTTGCCCCCGAAGGAGGGTGCTGATTGCACCGAAAAGGAAAGAAAGTTTTAGTAAATATCAGATAACATGCAAAACAAAAAAGCAACGTACATCAATCCTTACCTTGGGGGTTTTCTGTTGGGACTGCTTTTGCTGGCCACACTGTTTATTGGCGGTCATGGCCTTGGAGCAAGTGGAGGCATCAAAGATCTTACAGTGGCCTTTACGGCCCTGGTAGCCCCTTCTTGGGCAGATGGACATCACTTTTTCGGCCAACTGACTGGAAGCATTTGGAAATCATGGATTGTTATCATGGTGATCGGCCTTTTTACCGGTAGTTTTATCTCCGGCGTGGTCTCACGAAATCTGAAATTCACTCTGGAGAAAGGATCACACATAGGAAGATCTCTTAGGCTGATGCTGGCAGTATGCGGTGGGCTGCTATTTGGTATTGGCTCGCAGCTCGGACGCGGATGCACAAGTGGCGCTGCACTCAACGGTATGGCCGTACTGTCAGCATCAGGAATCATTACCATGCTCGCCATCTTTGGAACAGGATTCGCCTTCGCTTTTCTCTTTAAAAAATTCTGGCTCTAAAAACACTCACTATGGGACCACTTATGCCATTGGGAATCATTTCGCAGGAGATCTGGCTCATCTCCATCTTCCTGGTAGGGATAGCCTTTGGAATGATCCTGGAACAATCCGGACTATCCTCTCCTAGAAAACTGGTCGGTGTTTTCTATGCCTATGACTTTGTAGTGCTCAAAGTGTTCTTCACGGCCGGCATCACTGCCATGACCGGATTGTTTTTTATGCGGTACTTCGGCTGGTTAGATACCGACCTCATCTTCATCCATTCCAATCACCTTTATCCTGCCATCATAGGAGGGGTTATCATGGGATTCGGATTCCTGATCGGAGGGTTTTGCCCAGGTACCGGAATCACCTCTGCTGCCATTGGAAAAACAGATGCCATGCTTTTTATCGCAGGCATGTTCGCCGGAGTATTCCTATACGGACTGTTTGCCGATCAGTTCAACATGTTCAGAGGTGCAGTTTTCCTCGACAGGAAATTGATCACTGAACTGACAAGCATCCCTCAGAATCTATTCATTGCCCTGATGATTCTGATGGCTCTTGTCGCTTTCAAGGTGGCAACTCATTTTGAGAAGAAGGCTCCCCATGCACTTCAACCTACCCACAAAGGCTATAAAGGCTATACCCCCGAACTTATCATCGCCGTGGCGATTGCCGCCACCATTCTGGTCATACCTGAGACAAACCCCAAAAGATTACGTGAAAACAGCGAAAAAGTGTTGCTGTCCGAAATGGCGAAAGAGAACTTCTTTGTCACCACCGAAGAGCTGGCATACCACATGGTGAAGGCACCCCTGAACTTTATGATTATCGATGTACGTAGCAAGGACGAGTTCAGGGCGTTTCATCTACCCAATGCGGTGAACATCCCGCTGGATCAGTTTACCAACAGACAATACCGTCACGTGTTGAGATACCACCCGGGGAAACGTTTGCTCCTTGTCTCCAACGGAGGTGTTGATGCCGTTAAGGCATGGCAGATCTGCCGAAGACTCAACATCTCTGATGTATATGTTTTGGAAGGAGGACTGAATGCTTTTGTTTTTAATCTTTTTTATGACAACGACAAAGAGGTTGAAGAGGCTGATTATCTACGTACAAGTAAATACAGATTCAGGCAGGAGGCAGCCCAACATTTTCGTCGTCTACAGCAACAATAAAACACAAACCCATGATCAACCTTGAACAATACAGTGCATTGAGAGTAGGTATGATACTTTTTGTAGTGGTGGTGATGACCGGTGTTTTTGCCTTCAGTTACTCTCCCGGATCTTACAAAGTGCCGGCCGGTAAACTGGTGGATCATCCACTTTTTGCCATGAGTGTAAGCCCTTACGAAATATACCGGCTGCTCCAAGATGATGATGCCGGAGTACACATTGTGGATATCCGGCCATACGAGGCGTTTCAGGAATATCACTTCCCCGGAGCTGTCCACATCCCCGCCGACAGTATATTGGAGCGGAAACATCTGCGTTCCCTGCGGGGCAATCGAAACCTGATAGTGGGTGACCAGGAATGGCAAGCACACTATGTGGCGCAACTGTTGATACAACTGGGGATTGAGGCTGTGGCAGTGAATGCCGGTGTCGGATACATACGCCAACATGTTCTTGAGGACTTCAACCATGCAGGGCTGTTCTTCCGTTTTGAGAAAAAAGCATACGACTATCATCGATTTATCCCCTCCCGAAAAACAATAGAAATCGAAGAAAAGTCGCTGAACATACAGGATCTGGGCGGATGTTAGTGTATTGTTTCGGAATATTCATTCGAATCTCTTTTCAAAAGGGCCTTGTGTTTTTTTTTTTTTTTGACGCTTTGCCATAAGCTCACGCGTGCAGTCTGATGTCTATCGACAATGATTTGGTTCTTGCTTTATTCCCCAGATCATATCGACGATTCACAATGGCGAGAAGCCAAAAAAAAGATTGTACATTTGCTATGTGGCAAACGAAAGCAAAACAGAGCCATTTGAGTGCCGGCATCGATAAATGCCTGTTATTTAGTTGATAAATAAATCATTATACAGCTAAGTCTCAAACGATTTTTACTGTACTGTTGGTCATCACCATTGCCATTTTTGCTTGGTCGGCTTCACGTGTGATCCGGATACTGATGCTTACCCACAGGGCCTGGCTCAACATCGGGAGGTTGCATGGCAAGGAGCTCAGCGCGATGAACCACGCTGACGCCTTCTTTGCCCTCACCTTCATCTTTATCCTGATGATCACGCTGGCCGGACTCAATATCTTCTACGTAGCCGGCCAACCCCGACTACGCGGGATCCTATCCTGTCAGTGCCCTGATTGCTCCGATGTTTGCCGAAATGTCGATGGAGCTGAGCTTTCTGAATGGTTCAGGCTAATCCGATGGGTTCATAGGGGGGTGTATCCGGTTTTTCAGGTGATGATAATACAGGGCCAGGCAGATGGTAAAGGTAACAGCAATGCTTAATGCAAGAGCACCAGTACCGGTCTCCTTGCCAAACTCCTGGTAGCCGCCTTCCATCAGGCCACGCTGACCGAGAAATTCAACCACCACAGCAGCACCGTTATTGACAAAATGGGCTATAATAGGCAACCAGAGATTGCCTGTCCATACGAACAAGTAGCCAAACAACACCCCAAGAAACACCCTGGGCAAAAAGCCATGAAACTGAAAGTGTAGGAGGCTGAACAAAATGGCGGTCACAAACACTGCCAGATGGACATTCTTCAACCCTTTGGCCAGGTACTTCTGAAGAATTCCCCTGAAGAAGAGCTCTTCACCTATCGCCGGGAGGAGGGCGATCATGAAAAGATTCAGCACAAGTCTTTTCCATGTATCGTCTTTCAAGAAGAGTGTGATAAACAGTTCGGCGCGTTGTTCCGACAGCTCCATTGTTTCTGTAATGGGGACCTGCATATTGAGTTGATGCAGCCAGCTCACCATGGGAAGCACCATAAAGGTCAAGGGGATCACGAGCAGTATTGAGAATGCCCCGGGCGTAGCGTCAAGTCCCAGTCCTTTGTGAAACCTTTGCCCGTAGATGAGCATGGCAAAGACCAGGGGAGGCATGATAAACAATCCGATTTGGGCTGAGATTTGTGTAATGGCGAGGATTCTCACCAGCCCATCGGGTTGGCTTGCTGCATCGGTCATCTTTTCAGGGGCGCTCAAAAACTCCAAGGCCAATGAGACATTGGTTGCTCCGTCGGTGATCAGGGGAATCAGATAGCCGGCGGCACTGCCCAACATGAGTGACAGCAGGGTGATGGTGGCAAACAGGAACAGCTGCAACCAGGGTTTGTTGTGGGTGATTTCGCGCAGGTAACGAACAAGCATCAGCATGGAAACGGGCATTATGTGCACAAAGGTAAGAGAAAAGATGAAAGCAGAAAAAGGGTGTTCCGTTTTCATATCTTTGCAGCATGCTACAGGTTGGAGATATTTTGATAGAAGAGGATATTCCGCTGTTGATGGCGCCGATGGAAGACATCAGTGACCCCCCTTTCAGGAAGTTCTGCAAGCGGTTTGGTGCCGATGTGGTGTTTACCGAGTTCATCTCTTCGGATGGATTGATCAGGGATGCGGTGAAAAGCTTACACAAGCTTGACTTCGACGAAGGGGAGCGACCGATTGGTATTCAGATCTTTGGCAATAATCCCGACAGCATGGCAGAGGCGGCCAGAGTAGCCACAGCCGTTGGCCCGGATGTGATCGACATCAACTTTGGCTGTCCGGTCAGAAAGGTGGCGATGAAAGGTGGTGGAGCGGGCTTGCTGAATGATATTCCGATGATGTTGGCCATCACCCGCGCCGTGGTACGGAGCACCCATCTGCCGGTCACGGTAAAAACCCGTTTGGGTTGGGATGAGTCGAAGAAGGAGATTGAGGATATCGCTTTGCGTTTACAGGATGAAGGGATTGCTGCGATCACGATCCATGGCAGGACGAGGGCGCAGATGTACAAAGGGGTTGCTGACTGGACCCTGATTGGCAGGGTGAAGGAGAACCCTGCGATGCGTATCCCTGTGATCGGCAACGGCGATATCACCTCAGGGCCTGTGGCGGTAGAGAGAGCAAAACAATACGGAGTGGATGGGGTGATGATCGGGCGGGCTGCCATCGGCAATCCCTGGATCTTCCGTGAGATCAGACACTTTATAAAAGCCGGAGAGGAGCTACCCCGCCCCGGAATCGAAGAGATCATCGAGGTGTGCAGAGAGCATCTGCTTGACTCCATCCGATGGAAGGGGGAGCGGGTGGCTCTCTTCGAAATGCGCAACCATTACAGTCACTATTTCAAAGGGATTGCCGGTGCCAAAGCCTTCAGGGGAGCACTGGTCACAGC
>SKPS01000062.1 GCA_007119395.1 Lentimicrobiaceae bacterium | reverse complement strand
TTGTGACACAGAGCTTCGCAGAGGAAAAAAGGAGTTTCACGGAGAAAGAACCTCTGTGAAACTCTCCTGTTAACTCATGTGTTCCTCTGTGGCCTAAGTGGCTTAGTGGTATAACCCTGTTTACCAATTGCTTAACGCACATAAATTCAACCTCCTCTCAACCTCAACCTTAACCTATAAGTGTTCAGCCCGACTGTCCATCATTTTTTATTGTTTTACCCTTGGATATTGAGTTTTAAAACGCCATGACAATGCGTTTATCCTCTCTCGCAGTCTTGATAGCCCTTGCATCAGTTCTTCATAGGAGGGAGGACTTCCTTCATAGATCATTTCTTCCCGCATTCGTGCATAATCTGTTCTGTATGCATCATCTACTTCAGAAACAGGTAACGGGTTGATAAATTGTGGCTGGTGACGATTGTAGTCAACACCGCCAACACGTAGAAAATGATATCTATGGTCTACGATGGTAGCATACAAGTCCTGTGATGCAAGTGCAAAAGAACAGAAGTCTGTCTGTGATAATTGATAAACATCATAGAGATGCCGACTTAAATTGGCAACTCTGATTTTGTCCAATGGACGGTGAAACTCTTCATGCAACAGAAAGATTTTTTCCAGAAAGGTTCTTTCAGGATTTACGGTTGGCACAAGAACAGGTTCGTGGGCAAAATCCCGATCAAGATAGGTATCATCCAGGAAAGAAGAGATGGATTTCGTTGTATAGGGCTCTCTGAGTTAGCGGCAACCGATCTCAATCCGAACCCGGGGAGCCAAATATCCAGGTCCTTCAATCAGGTTAGGATAATACATCTCGAGTATTCTCGGATCCTGATCGCGGGCTTCGGCTCCAACCACTTCCCAATTGACACCTGTTAAACCTTTATCGGCGAACTTATTCTGTAACTCTTGAAGGAAAGGTCCAGTAGTATAAGCACCGGCCTTTCTTCTTAATGCGGTACGCTGACCCCTTGTAAGATTGTCATCATACCCAAAGAACGTGCGGTCAATAGCCAGATCAATATCCTCAGAAAAGCGATGAATCAGCTGCCATGCCTTACTCAAGGATGTTCCCCCTTTAAAAACGATGTGTTGCGCTGCCTCCAATTCAAAAATACAGGCCAGTGCTTGCACCACCCACCAATCTTTTTCTACAGCAAAAGCCGACACACCAACTTCTTCGCCTACTTGTATATAGGCACTCCTTTTCGTTTTATCCGGTAAAGTTAGCCATCTATTCATTATTCATTGCTTTTTAGCGCTTTGCGCATAATCACCCTGATCCACTCCGGAGCCAGGCGGATATCGTGCTCCAAACGATGGGGCTCCTCCTTTTGCAGTTGTTTTAGAATGATCCCCAGCTCCTCATCTGTTGCTTTTCCCTTCCCGATCTCCTTCAATGCCTGGATAACCAAACTGCTGATCGCCCCGATGGCAGACAGGTTTTTGGGTGCTGCTTTTTTAAACACGATTTTTCTTTTTCCCAGATTGATATGTCTTGCGGCACCATCGGTAAGATAAACCGCATTAACCGGCACCTGGGTCGATAATCCCAGTGCACTCATAGCCATTCTACCTGTAGGGATGATACGGGCTTTGTCCCTTTTGCTGATGGCTTTAGCAATCTCTTCTGTGCCAGGTTTAACAGGACCGAGGATAGGATCAATATGGATTCTTGCATAGATACCACGGGCAATCCGTTCAAGGGCACCTCTCTTTACAAGTCTCTCCAATGCCTTGGCAACAGCTTTTGCAGTACCAAAACGAAGGAAATCTTCTGTAAAAAACAGCGAACCCCTCTTGGCCTTTTTTATCTTTTCAAGTATTTTATCTTCAAGGCTTTGCATCTTTTTAATTGTCTGATTATGTCGCAAATATAGTATATCTTTGCGAAACCAATAACATTTAATTGATTGACTGTTGGCTGTAAATGGGAAACGGTGAACGGAAAACGGTGAACGGGAAACGGTGAACGGGAAACGGTGAACAGAAAACGGTAAACGGAAAACGGTAAACGGAAAACGGGGAACGGGAAACGGGGAACGGTAAACGGTAAACGGAAAACGGTGAACGGCCAAAAACCTCAGTGTTCCTCTGTGGCCTAAGTGCCTGAGTGGTAAAAAGCCTGTTTCCCAATCGGTTAATACCCATAAATTCAACCTCCTTCAACCTCCTTTAACCTCCTTTAACCTCCTTCAACCCTCTCAACAGCGAAGCTTTCCACCCCGGCCTTTCGAATGAATGAGGTAATGAGGTTTGATATGTAAGGGGTTCCACCATGGCTACTGAGGTTTATCATGGCATGAGGTTTTTGATGGTCTGGCAGTCTAAGGTAGTTGGCTTGCCGATGGGCAGAAATCAAAAGAGAGCATTCATCACAAATCAACCATCAAAATGATCGCTGTGGCTGTAAACTTATTTTACGCACATTAACGGCTAAACAACGTGTATTAAATTGACAGACAACACATAACTAGGTGCACCCGATATGTGTCTTGAGATTTTTTTAAAAAAATGCTTGCTTTTTTCAAAAAGCCCACCTATATTTGTTCTGTTTTTACTGTAACAATTGATGGCACAACTTTTTACCATAGCCTGTTCTGTTTTCAGCATTCCAGCGATGAGAACGCCCCGTTTACCGGGAGGGCTGCATCTGTACAACTCACTTTTGCATAAGATGCATTTGGCAAGCGTCATCATAGTGCCCATTGTTGATTTTTTTCTTTTAGGGGCGCTAGAGAGAGAGAGAGAGAGAGAGAGAGAGAGAGAGAGAGAGAAGTAATCAGGGAGTTACGTATTTTGGGGGCTGTTTGTGCCTCTATACCATATCTGTTTTTTGGTTGGGGAAGAATGATTTTGAGCTTTTTTGGCTGCATTGCATACAATGCCCGGTGGTTTGTACGAAACGGACATAGTTCTGGGGTAGCCGTCAAGGAATGCCACTACGGGTGCGATTGCAGCTAAAGACACAATAGTCTTTGTCCTGTTACCCCGTATTGTATCAACAAAAAACGATAACAATGAAAAAATTTATATTATTGATAACCATCATGGTTATATCGATTCTCGCTGGTGCTCAATTCGTGGTTACCTCACATCAAACCGTAACATGGAACCCTCAAAATCCACCACCAAGTAGTGTTGAGGACGGAATTGAAATCCATGAAGGAGCAACTTTGTACATAGACGGTTGCACTTTGGAAATTAAAGGCGGTTCTAACCCCAAGTCAATAATCTTGAGGAAAAACGCAAGACTCTATATTGAAAATAGTGTTATTAAGGGCAAAGATGGTCTATGGGCAGGGATCCAGTTTTCGCATCCTTCTATACAACCACCAGATGTGCCTGGATATGTTCAAATTAGTAACTCAGTAATATCAAATACGAGCATCGTTTTTCACAGCACACAACCAGGCGGAGGTGTATTGGCTGCAAATACAGCTTTTGAGAATAATGCCAAAATAATGCAAATGCAATATCATATATATTCAACCGGAAGGAATATCTGCCGATTCGTCAACTGTGATTTTTACACCCAAGGCTGTATGGGGAATAATGTTATCACATTCTTCGACTATTTAAATGTGGACAACGTAAATTTCGTGGGCTGTACCTTCAGAAATGGATGTAGTATCACAAAACATGCTATCAAAGCTGATAACACCAGAATAACCATTGATCCATCAAACCAAAGACGCGGCCTGTTCAGTGGCTTCCCAGGAGACGAGTCAGGACAGTTTTACGCAATAGACATTACAAACAACCCCAGTGATCAAACGAAAAAAGTCAAGATTACCCACTGTGATTTCGAAGATTCATACTTTGAAAACCACCACTATCCAACCAATCAGAATGCAATACTTCTGAAAGGATGTGCAAATCCTGAGGTGTACTCCAATAACATTGCACTGAGAAGTGATGGCACCAATGATAAATACGGCATCTTTTTAGAAGACTGCACGGGATTTGTAGTGGAGGACAACGAGATATCTGCCACAGCCCAGCAGGGAGCAAACCCCATTAACACCTACGGCATCGTAGTTAAGAACTCGGGTAATCAAACCAATCTGCTGTACCGAAACAGATTGGATAACCTTGCGTGGGGAATACAGGCACGTGAGAGGAATAGGGGGTTAGGGAATTTCGATGATCCTGCTCAAGGGCTTAAGTTCTTTTGCAACGAGTTCAACAGTTTCAATACAGCTTATTATATGGCAGCAGTTGATTGCAATAATCCGGACCCATATTTCGGAGTAAGTAAGTGGCAGCAAGGGGCAATTATTGGCGCTTATGAATCGCCTTGCTTTAATTCTCTGGCACCCAGACAACTACCATACAATTCTACCTTTGACTTTTGTAACGATTATACACCTGGCACATGGGATATCCAGTATATGCTGCCTTCAGGGGCGCCGGGGAACTATGCCATCAACTACTATTCTAAAAATTCTATTAGTTTAAACTATGATCCTAACACAACAATCCAGGATCCTCATTGCGAATCCCGGTTGCCTTGTATAGGGATAAACTGTCCTGTGTTAGCTTTCCCTTTAACCATCGACGGGTATTTCCAAAGCCATTCAACCTTGCGGATGCAGCTTTCGGGATTGGTGAACAATGGAGACCACAGCCATCTGCTTTCTCTTGTTGAGGGTGTGAATCAGGAAAACCTGTCCACGGTATATGAAGCGTTAATGACCTCTGTGCCTTCGCATGACATTCTGACCATCGTCTGTGCCAATGAGCTGTTTTCGGCAGCCATGATACGCAACATACTGGTAGAGAATTCATACGGAATCAAATCATGGTCGGTTCGTGAAGCCCTTGAGCAGAGAGATGATCAACTTACAGCCAGAATGATGGAAGATATCTTTGACGCCGCTTCCGAGATATCGGAATATGAAGAGTTGATGTACGAGATTGATTACATGAACCAGGAATATCTGTATGTGATGAATCGCTCAATTGACGCTTTGATCAGCAGGGATTCCATTCCTATGGATTCAGTAAAAATGTACCTGGATTCCATTGGCGACATGATATCCTATATCAGGCTCATTCACATTGCCTTTGAAGAGGATGACATTGCAGGTGCCGGAGATTATTACGAAGCGTTTGAGATGATTGCCGGTGACATGGCTGAACTTGAATACTATGGTATGCTGTATGAGTATGTGCTATTGGATATCTACACGAACCACGCCGGTGATTTTTCGCAAATGGAAGCGACCCAAGTCGATCTGTTGTATAATATTATGGGAACCAATACCTACGCAGCAGCAATAGCAAAATACCTGCTCACTGCGTATGATGGCTACGAATGGACTCCCGGACATTGTGATACTTCGCAGAATCCACCACGCAAAGGTCAGGCATGGGAAACAAATTCATCTGATCGACCCGAGTTGTTGATTTACCCAAATCCTGCAACCAACCTGCTCAATATAGTGATTTCAGGGGTGGAGGTGACCACCGCAGATGTAGAGATCATGGATATTTCGGGAAAACTAATCGCAAAAGAGCGTATCAGTGCTGAGATTGGTCTGATTGATGTATCTTTGCTACAGCCCGGTTTTTACATTCTCAGAATAAATATCAAGGGGATTGTGCTTTCAAAACCATTGATAATCAGTAAATAAAACCCACGGCCATGCGAATACTATTCATTTTTACACTGATCGCTTTGGCTTTACCATCCGCTGCCCAGCACCGGGAATTGCTTCCGCACTTCCCGGTGCCGCAAAGCGGGCCGGAGCAGTTTGTGGAAACCAGGGATTTCTCTATTCCACCCCAACATAAGGTTTTTCACCCGGCAAATAGTGCAAGCAAAAATCCCTGTAACTGTTTGGACACTTTGTACCCGGTACTTCATGCCACCGGATTCTATGATGTAATGGACAGTGATTCTGCCTATTTTATTTCTGGTTACGGCTGTAATCCTCGCTTTCAAAATTTGGACCCAAATAATCCAACAATGCTTATCAGAATGAAGATCTCTTACTCGGGCGAAGTGTTGTGGACCCGTGTGGATTCATTGATGAGGGGAGATCATTTTGTCTATTATAATACAAGTCTTATCAAAACTACAGATGGAAATTATATACAGATGGGAGTTGTTGCCAACGATTACAACAACTGGAAGAATTATATGTGTCGATTACCCGTTTACACCAAGTTCAACACCCACGGTGATATCATCTGGCAACGTTTATACGCCGACACGACAGGCTGGCGTGGTGGCGACTGGCCAATGGACATTATACCTGAGGATGACGGAGGGTTTACCGTAGCTGCTCTCACCCCTTCCGTGAGCAAGACCTATTCCTTTGATCCCAATATTGACTGGTGGTACAATGACACCACCTATGTCAGCCTGATACGTTACGACAGCATGGGCATTGAGGTGCACCGTAAATCGCATGTTATTGGAGGTGACCTGGTCACCATGAGCATCGGGCTGGTGATGAAACAGGATGATGGAGGGTATGTGGTGGGCGGTGTAAACAGGTTCAACGGCAAACTCAATCCGAGAGAATACTATCTGTTGAAAACAGACAGCCTCTTCAACTGGGAGTGGATCAAGCGATTCGGGCAACTTACCACAGATTGGCCATTCATGAAGCTTCTGGAACAGCAGGGGCAGGGGTATGCTTTTGCAGTCCGTCGCTCTGACACTCCAATCGTTGTGAGTGGCCATTCATCTGCCTATACCGGATATCACCATGTTGGCTTTATGGATACAGCATTTAATATCACTCGTGACACCATTTTTTCCATAAAACTCGCTGAAGTAGGCACTTCTGGTATTTATTGGAAAAGCAACGGAATCGTTAAAGGTGCTGTGTTATCTAATAACAACAGTATTGTAGTCGCTGACCAGATAAGTTATTCGGAAGGTTCAAATCTGATGCTTTTAGACAGCAACTTACAGCTCAGGTGGAACCGCTGGCTGGCGTACTATCCGATTTGGATGGAACGGCCGTATAAGATGCGGGCAGCTCATGACGGGGGATACCTGATCGTGGGGATGACCATGGTAGTAGGTGCCGGCGGCTGGTTTGTAAAAACCGATACCATGGGTTGTGCCCTGCCCAACTGTGCTGACACGCTGTACCATATTGGCATTGAAACGGTTGAGCGGGGCAAACAGGAGGTGTTCGTTTACCCCAACCCAACCCGTGATGACCTCCATATCCGAACCCGGGACAACACCCCTTTGCCGCAAGGCACTCTGCTTATATTCAACATGCAAGGTGCCATTCAGAAAGAGGTGTCCATTCCGGCATACCAACACCAAATGCACCTCAACCTCAGTCACCTTCCGGCAGGAGTTTACCTTGGCCGCATCGTAAGCACCAGCGGTGAAGGAGGCACATTCCGGATTGTGAAACAGTAGGTAGGCCGTTGGCTGTTGGCTGTTGGCTGTTGGCTGTTTTTTGGCCACTCGCAAACCTGGTTATGTCCCGTAGGGACAGGATTTTGGATGTTGGTTTTTTATTACACAGAGTGTTCACAGAGGTAAAAAGGAGTTTCACGGAGAAAGAACCTCTGTGAAACTCTCCTGTTAACTCATGTTTTCCTCTGTGTAAAGAAAATGGCCTTTGCGGTGAACGGTAAACAGTGAACGGTGAACACCTCAGTGTTCCTTCATGAACTAAGTGCCTGAGTGGTAATAAAAATCTGTTCGCAACGCGCTTAAAATCCAAAAATTCAACCTCCTTCGTGGATCTGTCTTGTTTCTGATGTATCTTTGCACTGACTGTTCCGCATACATTGAAGCTATTGAATGACGGAACGGTCAGTGCTAAGGTAAGCGCATATTCATCGTTCAAAAATGCATCTGAAATGAAGAGATCACTACTTGTGTTTATATTCCTATTCACTTCTTGGTGGGTTACGGGGCAACAGCTCACGGGGATCGGTCCGAATGAAGGGGATGCCGGTTCCACCCTCAACGTGACCATCACCGGGATGAACACCCACTTCGCACAGGCGACGCAGACTGGTGTAAGGTTCTATTTTGGCAGTGCCACCTCTACTGTAACGTACCCCAACAGTGTGACGCCGCTGAACGATGTGGCGTTGGGTGTCAACTTCACCATACCTCCTGGCACCAAGAGCGGCTGGTACACCTTTGATGCATATAATCATATCGACGGCTATATGGTAATGCCCAATGGGTTCAAGGTAAATGGCCCTGATATACAAACCATTACGCCCGATGAGGGGAAAGCAGGCACCACCCTTAATGTCACCATTACCGGTGTGAACACCCATTTCAGTCAGGCCACCAACACCGCCGTCAGGTTTTATTTCAGCGGCGCAACAACTACAGCGACTTTTCCCAACAGTGTGAATGTACAGAGCAACACCACCATGACAGCCAATCTGACCATCCCGGGCAATATCCCAACCGGAACCTACGATTTCTCCGTGAAGAACGAGTTTGACGGCTATTTGCTTGTTCCAGGGGGCTTCAAAGTGATCAATGACATTGGCATCGGGGGTGCCAGACGTAACGAAGCGTTTGTTAGAGTTTACCCCAATCCATTCCATCAAATGTTATATATCCGTATGGATAATCAGCAGGATGACGAGTACGAGGTGAAGCTTTTCAGTCTCACAGGGCAGTTGATGGATCGGCAGCGGCTTATATTTACGCAAGGAGAGTCCAGATACCAGCCACCCTCCTTGGCCCCCGGCCACTATCATCTGATACTGATCCGCGCTGATGGTCAGGTTCTGACACGGCAAGTGATAAGAAAACCCTAACAGGAGGTTGTGACAACCGGAGATCCGAACCATTCGTTGCATTCTCTCCGTAAGCCCGGTTGGGCTGTTGCCGGAGCGATCGTTCTTGTGCCACTGGTCTCATATCATCAGCTGGTGGATGCCACCTTGCTGCCAAGGGCTATCCTGCTGGCGGTTCTTATTTTTCTGTTGATGCTGAGCCTGTTCAGAAATCCGGGCGTCAAGGGATTGGCTACCTTAGCTTATCCCTGGCAGCTGCTCATCCCATTTATGCTCCTGGTAGTTGCCTATGCGCTGTCGTCCCTTAACGCCCTCAATATGGTTGAAGCCAGATTCTGGATCCACAAACACCTGCTTTTCCTCCTGCTGGCAGGTGCTCTGCTTGCATCGATCAGGCTGCAACGGGTGAACCTCACCATCGTTTCTGCAGGGGTTACCCTCTCCGTAGTCCTTGCATTGGCTCTGCTCATCAAAGAGTTATACGCTTTTGATTTTACCAGCAACACATGGCATGATCTACGTACACCCTTTGGGCACAAAAACCTCCATGCAGCCTGGCTGGTGCTCGCACTCCCTTTCATGCTCCATCTGGCTAAAAACACCAGAAAAGGTTTTATAATGATGCTGGTTGTGGTGATCTGCTGTGCTGTACCTCTGTTGATAATCATGTTACAAGCCAGGGCCGCAGCCATTGCCTTGTTGGTGATGGCACTCTTTTATGGGATGCATGCTTTGAGCAAGAATCGTCGCAGACTAAAGATGGCGCTTGTAGTTTCTACTGCGGTTGTGATTATTGCTGTTGTGACTGTCATCATGTTGCCGGCCGGCGTGTTGGGGCAACTGGACAGCGGTTCATTTGCTGAGCGTCTGATTGTATGGGACAACACATGGCAAATGATCGGAGAGCATCTTTGGAGTGGAGTGGGGGGTGGCAACTGGCAGATCCATTTCCCAAAATATGGCTTGCACCACTTCCACGAACTTAACCAACGGGTGTACCAGGGTTATGAAACCTTTCAACGGCCACACAATGACTACCTGTGGGTCTGGGCGGAGGCAGGCATTACAGGACTGCTCGCTTGGCTCCTGATTCCGGTGTTGAACCTTTGGTTTTTTCTGCAGAGAGGGTATTGGAAAAGGGAGGTTTTCAATTCCAGGGTGCTGATGACGGGAGGCGTTCTGGCCTTTTTTGTGATTGCGATAGCCGATTTCCCATCAGAGCGCTTCGAGATGATGCTGCTGATGGTGTTGTGTTATCTTTTTGCTGTGGCTCCTGATGCTGATCCGGCTCCTTCCTCTGGCAAATCGCGTAATATCAAACCTTTGCTGGCGTCTGCCCTGGTATTGACAGTTTATCTTGGATATTCCGTGTACCTCCGTGCAGCATCAGAGCACAACCACTACCAGGTGCTTGAGGCGCACAGTTCAGGCGACTGGCTCAGGATGAGCCGTTTGACCGAAAGCACAAACCAGAGGGTGTACAACACCGACAACTTTTCTATCCCTGTCCAGTGGTATGCAGGGGTTGCCTTGTCGGCGCTGGGGCAAACCCACGAAGCCCATCTGCGGTTCAAACAGGCCCTTGCAGTGAATCCGTGGCAGGTGCATGTTCTCAACAACCTGGCCGGCACCTACCAACAGCTGGGTGAGCCACACCGTGCCCTCGATTATTATCGCCAGGCGCTGGAGATGGCCCCTTTGCATTACGATGTGCTGCTGAACAAAAGCATCACACTGTATCAAACAGAAAACATTGAAGAAGCCTTCCACACCCTGCTCGATCTTGTTTATAAAAAAGAGCACCCTGCTGCCTACCACCACGCCATGCCCGTGATCTTCGACGCCTACCTCAACAAGCTGCTCATCCATGATAAGTCTGGACGCTGGAACCACCAAAGCCTCAGAAAACTGAACCAGTCCGACAGTCTGAAGATTGTTGTGCTCTATCACCACCAGATTGAAGGGGTGGAGCTGGAAGACTTGCTCAACGGGTTTTGATGAAATATGGCTGATGCACCAACATCTCAACGGAGTGGTCCAGCGGTAGCACCATCAGCCCAACAAATCCAGATTGCACCCACCCAGGTGCAGGAGAGATTTTGCGGTAACAATAACTACATGGCAAAGACACATAAAAAAAACTGCGTTAATCCGTGTAACCCGGGCTTCTTTATTACACAGAGCTTCGCAGAGGTAATAAAGAGTTTCACGGAGAAAGACTGGCTATTGGCTATTGGCTTTTGGCTTTTGGCATTACACAGAACTTCTCAGAGGTAAAACGAGTTTCTCGGAGGAAAATCCTCTGTGAAACTCTGCGATGAACTCTTGTTTTCCTCTGTGTAAAGAAATCGGTTACTGGCAATTACTCCTATTAGTCCCCTCAGAACCATGTCGATATTTCTGAAAAAGTTGTTGTATTGGTAAAAAGAAGCTGTATCTTTGAGTTCTCTTAACACTAACTACCGGATAAACAACACAAATTAAAGATGAGCAGGTCAACCATCATCATTGTTTTCCTCGTGTTCATTATTTACCTGGGTCACTCATCATTGTATGCGACAGTCAACATACATGATGAGTTGAAGGAGATGACAGAACCCATTGCTCTTAATGATTCAGAGATTGTAAAAAATGACATCTTACAATCGCTAACCGTCGGAAGCAAACCGAAGCACTCCACTTGGGAGGTGGTGGCCATGGTATTTGCAGGCATTGGACTCTTGATGGCAGGTATTCGGTTTGTATCTGACAGTATGAAAAAGATCGCCAACCGGCAGTTACGAAAGGTGCTGGCGAAGTGGACAAAGAGCCGGTTTTTATCTGCAATATGGGGTGTGCTTTGCGGTGCAGTGTCGCAAAGCAGTACCAGCAGCGGTTTCTTCCTTGTCAGCTTTGTCTCTTCAGGCATGTTGCCACTAAAGAAAGCCATGTTCATCCTTTCATGGGCCGATATTGGTACTGCAATACTGGTGTTTCTTGCTTCGGCAAACATCAAGCTTACCATTCTGTACTTCATAGCTGTGACAGGAATCGCGTACAGTTTTGACAAAAAGCGGCAACACGATGCACCTCTTATGGCTTGTTTCGGGTTAGGAGTTCTGCTTCTGGGATTCAATTTCGTAAAAAGTTCTGCCACCGGTCTCGCCGACCTAGAGTGGATGAAAAACGTGATGGCCCTGGCAGAAGGATCTCTCTTTTTGCTCTTTGTGGTTGGTGTCGTTCTCAGAATGGTAACGCAGTCATCATCAGCTGTTACCATACTCTGTATCCCATTGATTCAGTCGGGGATTATCTCCCTTCCTCAGGCTGTGGCCATCATCAGCGGCATAAGTCTGGGCTCCGCCTTTTCGTTGCCGCTTTTGGGTAACGACCTGAAAGGGTTGTCCAGACAACTCTTGCTGTATAAAAGTGTGCTGTACTCCATCACCGGATTCTTTCTTCTTATCCTTCTTTTTATTAAGAGCCCCACCGGTGACAGCTACCTTGTATTCCTGCTTAACAAGTTCGTCGGTCAACCCGAATTACAAATATCCTTTATGTTTCTGTTTATGAAAGTGTGTCCCATCACTTTCTCAATCCTCTCAGGAAATAAAATCAAAAAACTGGTTGCCAAACTCTCGCCTGTAACTGTTGAAGAAAAAATGTCCACTCTATTCTATTTTCATGATCAAGCTTTATCCAACCCTGAATCAGCGATAGATCTGGTAAAGCTTGAAACCCAAAGGATTTTGACCAGGCTACCCGATTATCTGAATGTGGTACGCGAAGAAGAGGTGAAAAAGGAGCTCGAAACAAAAGAGATTCAAACGCAATGCGAGCAAGATACCGGGCAAAATGAACTGTTAATGAATTCAGCCAAAAACAGACTTGACAGCGTACATGAGACATCGATTGCATTGGGTACAGAGATTAATGCTGTGTTGTCAGACCTTTTCAAAATGGACATGGGGCACATGGGATCAGAACGGTTGCTTAGGGTGCAGAACCAACATCAGACCATAATGGATATAGAAGATTCTGTGTATCAATTGGTTGTTCTTCTTAAGAAAGGAGAACAAACGCATGGATTGGAAACCCTTATGTTTGGTATGAAGGAAGGGCTGCACAACATGCTTGTGTTTGCCAACGACATTGCCGAAGGAGAAACCGATGGAATACCTATGCTGCATACTATGACTTCAGATAATGGGGGAATGATGGAAAACCTTCGAAGAAATTATCAAAGTAGTGATAAAAAACTCAACAACGAAGCCAAAATACTAATGCTACAACTCACAAATCATTATCAACGGATGGTATGGCTTATCCACAGATGGACAGAATTACAATAACGACTATCCGCGAAGGATCACCAATAGGATGAAAAACGAAGAGATGCCAAAATAAACAGAATGATCTGTCATCAGATAATAAGGGGGTTTTTAGAATGTAGTCAACCCCAGATAGTTTTTAGTGTTTCCTGAAGATTGGTAACCAATAAAGAGAGTGTTTCATGTGTAAAACGGATAACATCAAGCCCGGAAAAAGAACACATCTAAGTATTTATATTGCAGCTCTGCTATTACTGATAACAGGGGGGCTGTTCTACCGGTATTGTTGTAAGACATCCGAAAGCTCAGGCACACAACTCGAAATGAATAATTACGGAGCCGGTGTTGGATCGCAATATAATGATTCAATACCGGAATCAGACCACCTGCCCCTTTTGGTGTTTGCACCTCATTGGCTGCCACAGGCTCAGTTCGCCGGCTTCTACGTAGCAAAAGAAAAAGGATTTTATGCATCCAAAGGGATCGATGTTGAAATTATTCACCCCACAGCATCGGTGAACAATATGCAGTATCTTCTAAATGGAAAAGCAGACATCGCATCCTCTTTTCTGGTCACGGCAATGAAACACAAACAATCAGGAATCGATTTGGTAAACATTGCTCAACTATCACAGCACTCCGCCATTATGTTTGTAACAAAGAAAAACAGTGGTGTAAGGGACCTCCGTGATTTCGAGGGCAAAAGGGTAGGTGTTTGGCTAAGTGGTTTTCAGGAGACCCCTATGGCCTTGATTCGCGAGCAAGAACTGTCTGTTGACTGGGTGCCGGTACTCTCAACAGTAAATCTTTTTTTACTGGATGGCATTGACGCTCTTACCGTCATGTGGTACAATGAGTACCATCAATTATATCTCAGCGGTATTGACCATGATGAGCTGAATCATTTTTTTATGTCAGACTACGGTTTTAACATACCTGAAGATGGTATTTATGTATTGGATGAGACCTTCAGGCAACGGCATAATGACCTGACAAAATTTGTAGAAGCCACTCTGGAAGGGTGGGATTATGCTTCTGCCCACAAAGATTACACAGTTGATTTAGTGGTGAGGCTGATGCAGGAGGCCAATATCCCTGCAAACAGAACACATCAGTCATGGATGCTTGAAAAGGTGTTGGAAGCCCATTGTCATCTAAACAAAGGTATTCCACGCACTTTACTTGAACCAAAAGACTTTGAACAGGCATTGAACCTGGTGAAAAACCATCACCA
>SKPS01000095.1 GCA_007119395.1 Lentimicrobiaceae bacterium | reverse complement strand
GCATTGTTTTACGTAACACAGGATCGCAGAGGTAACTGGAGCAGGCCTCAGCTGTTTGACGATGACAACATTATTAATACTACGGTGAGTGAAGGGGTTACTGCGTTCAATGAGCGCGGCAACGTAATGTACTTCACCCGATGTCGTGTGGTTTCCCGGGAACGAACAGGTTGCGATATCTATGTTTCCCGAAAGGCGGGCAGGCAATGGGGTGAACCGGAGCCACTTCAACTAGCCGCCGATAGTATCCGGGTAATGCATCCCACCATCAGCGAAGATGAACAAGTGATCTACTTTGTATCTGATATGCCCGGTGGTTATGGAGGTGGAGACATCTGGATGGCTCGACGTACCGGAAGAAACAGACCCTTCGGCACCCCGGAAAACCTGGGCCCGGTGATCAACACCTCAGGCAATGAGATGTTCCCCTGGCTCAGAGAAGATGGTGTGCTCTATTTCTCTTCCGATGGGCACCCCGGGATGGGTGGGCTCGATATCTTCAAGTCTGTGATGGTTGACGGTGAATGGACCACTCCCGTGAACATGGGCTACCCCATTAACTCTGAAGGTGACGACTTTGGCATTGTGCTGCAGGGAAAAGAAAAACGATTCGGTGAACAGGAAGATGGCTTTATCACTTCCAACAGAAATATCCGTGGCGCCAGAGGTGGCGATGATATATACTCCGTCCACCTGCCGCCCATCCTCTTTACTTTGTCTGGTACGGTAAGAGATGCCACTAATCTGCAACCTCTTCCCGACGTGAGGATTGAGCTGAAAGGTACCGATATGTCTTCAATTCAAACTGTAACTGACAACAGAGGGCGCTACTCATTCAACAACCAGCAGATTCTTCCTAAAGTAACCTATACCCTCTCTTTTGAAAAGGACATGTATTTTGGGGCGCAGGGGCGTGAGTCAACGGTAGGTCTTATGGTGAGTACCGACTTGGTGCACAACCAAATCCTGGAGCCGGTACCGGAAGGGCCTATTTTGCTTCCTGAGATCCGATACGAATTGGCCCGCCATGAACTGCTCCCGCAGTACCAAGACTCACTCGCAGGGCTGGTTAAAACACTCAAGGAAAACCCCACCATCGTAGTGGAACTGATCTCTCATACCGACTTCAGGGGGTCAATTCCATACAACGACAGCCTATCATACAGACGTTCCCGTTCGTGTGTTGAATATATCATCACCCAAGGAATCGAACCTGACAGAATCATCGCTGTGGGAAGAGGAGAGCGTGAACCCAGAAGACTCAACAGAGATATGTATGTGCCTCAATACCGCGTTACCATACCTGCTGGATCCCACCTGACCGAAGAGTTTATCAACCGACTCAGGACACACAACGAACGAGAGGCTGCGCACCAGCTAAACCGGCGAACCGAGTTTCGGATCGTACGTACCGATTTCGTCCCACGTGATACCATCGATCCAATCGATACCTTGGCTCTCGCCACAAGAGTTGCCATCGCCATCAACCCAGATGAGAATGTGATTCGATTCTATGTGAATGAAAACGGTGAAATCGCCGGCACTGAAGTGATCGTGCTCGGGCAGGCAATCCCATTTATTTACAATGAACAGATGAGAGGCGTATCCATGTCATTGGAACAGGCAATGGACTTCCTCAGACGCAGATTGATTACCATTCGTGATTTCACAGACAGAGACGCTGCGATCCTCGAAGACGGCAACATCGTGGATGGTGCAGAATTCACCCTCTCTAACATGGCCTTCGGAAGAACCTTGCAGCTTCGTGATGTGAAAGTGCGCGTTTCACATGACCAGGAACAAAACTTTATGTTTGGCCGTGAGCTGCTGGAAGAAATGGGCTCAGTCAGCATCGACAGAAACCGCAGTGTGATCGTTATTGAAATCGAATAACTCTTGGTAAAAAAAAACCAAAGCGTCCCGTAGCATCGTTGTCGATTGCGGGATGCTTTTTTTTTAAACCTGTATCTCATGAACTCATCATCAAAATACCTGAAAAGAGGGGTGTCAGCTACCAAAGAGGATGTGCATGCTGCCATCCGTGACATTGACAAGGGGTTGTATCCAAAGGCTTTTTGCAAGGTAGTACCCGATCTGTTGGCCGGTGACCCCGCTTATTGCACTGTGATGCACGCCGATGGAGCAGGAACCAAGTCTTCGCTGGCATATGTGTATTGGCGTAAAACGGGCGACCTCTCGGTTTGGGAATGGATTGCCCAGGATGCCGTGGTGATGAACCTGGATGATCTGCTGTGTGTGGGCATTGCCAACAACATCCTGTTGTCATCAACGATTGGACGGAACAAGATGAGGGTTCCAGGCGAGGTGATATCGGCGATCATCAGAGGTACCGAGTCGTTCCTGGCCACCATGCGCGACCTGGGAGTGGGCATTGTTTCTACCGGTGGTGAGACCGCCGATGTGGGCGACCTGGTGCGCACCGTGATTGTTGACAGCACCGTAGTGGCCAGGGCACCCAGAGAAAGTATCATCGACAACAGCCGAATTGCTCCCGGTGACCTCATCGTTGGACTGGCCAGTGATGGCAAAGCATCCTACGAAACAATATTCAACGGTGGGATGGGATCCAACGGACTCACCTCCGCCAGACATGACCTTTTTCACCATCACTACAGAAGCAAATACCCTGAAAGTTATGACACAGACCTGCCTGAAGAGGTGACCTATTGCGGCAAACTCAGGGTGACAGACCCCACCGCCATACCCGGAGTAGATGCCGGAAAACTTGTGCTGGCACCCACCAGAACCTATGCCCCCATCATGCAGGAGGTGTTCAGAGAACAGAGACAACATATCCACGGAATCGTCCACTGTAGCGGAGGTGGACAAACCAAAGTGCTGCACTTTACTGATAAAATCCATGTCGTAAAAGACAACCTGCTCCCTGTGCCTGAATTGTTTAAAATGATTCAAGATCAATCGGGCACCGAATGGCACGAAATGTATCAGGTATTTAACATGGGTCACCGGATGGAGCTTTATGTGCCTGACAAAACCTGTGCAGAAGAGATCATCCACATCGCAAAATCGTTTGGCGTGAATGCCCAAATCATCGGCTATTGCGAACCGGCACCCGCTCAAGCCTTGACCATTAAGTCTGAATACGGTACTTTCCGGTATCCGCGCTAACCCCGTTTGCAAATCATTTGCTAACTTTGCAACCTGATAACCACAGGAGAAAGAGTGTATGTTGGATAAGTTGGAGGGCTTGTATTCCAAGTTCCTGGAGATAGAACAATTGATGAATGACCCCGGTGTAACCGGTGACATGAAACGGTTTGTAAAACTGAACAAGGATTATAAAGAGTTACAGCCTGTAGTGGATGCTTACAAGGCGTATAAAAATGTGATGGACAACCTCGCCTCTTCCAAAGAGCTATTGGCCAAAGAGAAAGACGAAGAGTTCAGAACCATGGCCAAAGATGAAATCCACCACCTGCAGGAGCAGAAAGAAAAAATGGAAGAGGAGATCCGTCTGATGCTCCTTCCGAAGGATCCGCAAGACAGCAAAAACGCCATCGTAGAGATCAGGGCTGGTACCGGTGGCGATGAAGCGAGTATTTTTGCCGGTGACCTCTACCGTATGCTGACGCGGTTTGTTGAAACCAAAGGGTGGAAGCATGAACTGGTAAGCATGACAGAGGGCACGGCCGGCGGTTTCAAAGAGATTGTTTTTGAAGTGACCGGTGAGAATGCCTACGGTATTCTCAAATACGAGAGCGGAGTGCACAGGGTACAAAGGGTTCCCAAAACAGAAACGCAAGGGCGTATCCACACCTCTGCTGCCTCTGTTGCCGTACTCCCCGAAGCCGATGAGTTTGATGTAGAAATCCAAATGGCCGACATCAGAAAAGACACCTTCTGCTCAAGCGGCCCCGGCGGACAGTCGGTGAATACAACCTACAGCGCCATACGCCTTACCCACGTCCCAACAGGAATTGTGGTCTCATGTCAGGACGAAAAATCACAGATCAAGAACTTCGACAAAGCCATGAAGGTGCTGAGAACACGTATTTTTGAGCTGGAGTACCAGAAATACCTCGACCAGATCTCCTCGAAAAGAAAGACCATGGTCTCTACCGGGGATCGAAGTGCCAAAATACG
>SKPS01000077.1 GCA_007119395.1 Lentimicrobiaceae bacterium | reverse complement strand
TTGCCTATTGAGCTGGATTCAGAGGATGAGTCTGAGTTGCAGGTTGACCCTGCTCCATATATGACTCCTTCATCGGCTGATGTATCAGACGATCCCTCAGTACGCTCCCCGGAGCCTGCAATCCAGGACGCTTCGCCGGCGAGTCGGCGCACCCGCATAACACCGTCTTCTACTGGAGCTGGCCGGCTTCATACTCCCCCATCCACCCCGCAAACCCAACAGCCGGTATCACCTGTACAGCCTCCGGCTCAGCCCACAACACCGTCGGCTGTGGGGCAAACCTTCTTTGGTGACACGGTGGTGTGCCATGGAGAGCAACTGGTGTATCGTGCGGTGGAAGACCCGCGCTATCACACCTTCGTATGGTATCTCAACGGCACACAGATGTCACGCAACACCAGTCGGGAGATGCGCATAAACACAGCCAGCTTGAACCGGGCCACACACCGTGTCAGCCTGGTGGTGTCAGACACCAGACGCCGAAATGTTGTAAACGTGGTGAACGCCGCCCCGGTGGTAGCCGACCGTCCTGAGATCCGAGGCGATCGAGATGTGTGCTCTTACGGGCAGGTCGTGCTCAATGCAGGCCCGACACACCCGTGGTGGGAGTACCAATGGTCAACAGGGCAACGCACAGCCGAATTGCCCGTTGAACGAAGCGGCTCTTACAGCCTCACCATCCGCCTTAAAGGGGGTAACTGCCATGTAACAGATACTTTCCATGTGCAGGTGATGCAAAAGCCCACAATTGAGTTCAACAGAGAACAAACGGTTTGTGCAGGGGAGTCGATTCGACTCAGGGTGAACGACCCTTCCGGAGAGCACGCCATCAGATGGCTCCCCGAAAACAGGACAGGTTCCGTATACACCTTCAGTCAACGGCAACCGGGACGGTATCCAATAAAAGTTGAAGTGAGAGGGTGCACCACACTCACCAAAGAGGCCATCGTAAGCGTGAACGATTGCAGGTTACGAATCCCCAACTTCTTCACACCCAACAACGATGGCATCAACGACAACTTTGTGATTCTTGGTTTGGAGCATTACCCCGGCTCGCGTCTCCTGGTCACCGACAGAAACGGACGCAGGGTGTTCGAAAGCAATGACTACCACAATGAATGGGATGGCAACAACCTGCCCGACGGCACCTACATCTACATCTTCTATCCCGGTGGTGACGAGAACATGGTTCGCCGTGGATATGTTACCATCAGGAGATAGTTGCTTACTACCGATGCTAATTTTCGTATTTTCGCACCCCGCTGGCCGGAACGAATCATCCCCGGCTGCCTTGATTTTTTATGGCCGTCTTTAACTATCTTTCTGATCATTGGGTAGAGCTTATTGGCTTTGTTTTTGGGATTGTCTACGTTGTGCTGATCATCCGTGAACATGCCTGGGGCTGGGTGGCCGGCAGCATCAACGTAATGATATATATTGTGGTATTTTACCAGAGCGGGCTGTACGGCATGAGCCTGCTGCAGGTGTTCTATTTACTTGTGAGTATTTATGGTTTTCTCCTGTGGCGTGGTCACCTTCCGTCGAAAAACCAAAACAGGATCGAGAAGATACGGAACATGCCCGTTAATATTGGATGGTTGTTGACACTATCGGTGTTTGCTGCCTCTCTGCTGGCAGGATATATGCTGAGCATCACAGACAGCCCGGTTCCACGAATCGATGGGCTTACCACTGTTCTCGGACTGGCTGCCACATGGATGACCGCCAGAAAATACATTGAAAACTGGTTGGTGTGGATCATCAATGACCTGATTTGCGTTGTAATCTATGCCTACCTTGGTTTGTATCTTACAACAGCACTCTATTTTGTGTTTCTGGTGATGGCGGTGGTGGGCTATGTTGCCTGGCGGAAAAAGATGGAGTTACAAAAGGGATGAAAAGGATTGCTGTTACCGGGCCTGAGTCAACCGGCAAATCATGGCTTTCAGAGAAGCTGGCCGATTATTATGAAGGGGTATTCGTACCTGAATATGCGCGTGAGTACCTGGAACAATTGACTGGTGATTACACCCCTGAGGATGTCATTCACATAGCGCGTGGACAACACCGGAATATAAACCATGCCATTCAGCAGAAAGAGCATACGGTGGTGGTTGCCGACACGGAGCTGTTGGTGATCAGCATATGGCTGGAGCACAAATACGGCATAGCTGACCCCTGGGTGGAAGCACAACTCGCTAAACAACCCTTTGATATCTATCTGCTGTGTGATATCGACATGCCCTGGCAGCATGACCCTCTCAGGGAGCATCCCCATCAGCGGGAGGAGCTGATGAATAAATACCTTCACAAGCTTAAAGAGACGGGCGTTTCATGGTATCTTGTACAGGGTACAGGTGAAGAGAGGCTACGCAATGCGGTGCAGCACATTGAAAATCACTACACACCTTAACAAAATGGCAACTGTTGTGTTTGTTTTTTATATACCTTTGAAGGTTGTATGTGTAACCAACAAACACTGCCATGAAAAAAGTCGCCGCTCTGTTTCTGTTGATGATATCAACAGGTCTCCTTTCTGCCCAGATCACCATCACCTCAGCCAACATGCCATCAGTTGATGATACCGTTCGGTTCAGCACGGCCACCATGATGTCGGCTACGGGGTATGACTTTTTTGTTACGGGCGCCAATCACACATGGGATTTCAGCAACCTCACCCCTATGTCACAGGATGTGGATACCTTCAACAGTGTGATCAACACCTCGGTGTTTTACTACCCCTCTTTTCTGAGCAATGCCAATCTGGCCCAAAAGGGGACAACCCTCAGTTTTGGCACCTTTAGTTTGACCAACGTGTATGACTTTTACCATAAGAACAGCAGTCATTACGCGCAGGTAGGATTTGCCGGCACGCTTTCCGGCATTCCGCTTCCCACGGTTTACAGCTCCAGAGACTATCTGTACCGGTTTCCATTAACCTACGGTGACATTGACTCCTCTGACTTTGGTTATCAGGCAGGCATTCCGGGCCTGTTCTCCATTTACAACCAGTCGCAAAGGGTGAATCAAGTAGATGGTTGGGGTACTGTGACCACTCCGCTGGGCACTTTTCAGGCGTTGCGCATCCGGTCAACTGTTACGTCCCGTGATTCCATTGCATCCGATTCTATTGCGTTTCCCATTCCACCGATCACAAGCACTACAACGGAATTCAAGTGGTTAACGCACGATCATCCAATTCCGGTACTCACGGCCTCAATTGGTGGAACGGGCACCACCACGGTGACCTATATTGACATCTACAGACCGATCATCTCAGTAGCCGAGCGGGAGGCACAACCGTCCGGCTTGGTGTTATGGCCCAACCCGGGGTCTGACATGGTGTATGTTGCAACAGGCACCCCTGTCTTCAACGGGGAGGCAGTTGGTTACAAGCTGATGGATGTCACCGGACGTGTTGTAAAAAGCGGTGAGCAGTTTCAGCAAGATGGACGGATTCACCTCCGGGTATCGGGACTGCCTGACGGGGTCTATTTTGTAACGCTTGGGATGCCGGATGGCACCACAAAGTCAGCCAGGTTGCTCATAAGCAACCTCTAATCGTCGTGTTGCAGTACATCCAGCAGCAGACCTGTTACCTTTGATACGTTCTCTTTGAACACCTTCAGCACCTCTTCCCAACTCACGGGTGCTTCATCCATTTTCCAGCAGTCGTAATCGGTGCTCATGGCGATGGCAGCATATGGGATTTCCGCTTCATTGGAAAGGATCACCTCCGGGGCGGTGGTCATGTTGATCACATCAGCACCCCACAGTCGAAACATCAATGATTCAGCGCGGGAGCTAAACCGGGGGCCTTCAATGGTCACCACAGTGCCTGCGTCATGAAAAGTGAGTTGCCGGGCAACGGCCATATCAATGATCTTCCGGCGAAGACCAGCATGAAACGGATCTGCCATGGGAGTATGCTTCAGCTCACCACCAGTGAATGACTCAAAGAATGAAGTAACCCTGTGGCGGGTAAAATCGATAAACTGGTCAAGGACAACCAGATGCCCCCTGCCAATCTCTGCACGCAGGCTACCGCACGCTGTGACGGCTACAATTTGTTCACAACCATACTCCTTCAACGCCATGATGTTTGCCCTGTTGTTGATCTGGGTTGGAGGGATGGTGTGGTCAC